>JANMDS010000128.1:0-7426 GCA_031376405.1 Betaproteobacteria bacterium | reverse complement strand
CCCTGGCATCGGCACGGTGTATTCTTTAGCCGCATTGGCCAAAGCATTAGAAAAGGATGCGAAAGCAAACATTTTGTCGGTGCCCACGCTCATGACGCTTGATAACCACGAGGCGAAATTTTCCTCGGGGCAAAACTTGCCGTTCCTAACCGGTCAATACGCGGTAACGGGCAGCTCTACAAGCCCTACGCCTTTTCAAACCATCGAGCGGCGCGACGTGGGTTTAACGCTGCGCGTGAAGCCACAAATTACCGAAGGCGGCGCGATTCGCTTGGCTATTTATCAGGAAGTATCGAGCGTGTTGGATTTGGGCACGGCCAGTGGCACAGGCCCTATTACTAACAAGCGCTTCATTGACACCACTGTGATGGCTGACGACGGCAGCGTCGTCGCGCTCGGTGGTTTGCTGCAAGATTCGCTCACCGATGGCGAGGATAAAGTTCCGATGCTGGGCGATGTACCCATACTTGGCAATTTGTTTAAATACGATAGCCGCAAACGCAGCAAAACGTCGCTCATGCTGTTTTTGCGTCCCACGATTTTGCGCAGCGCCAACGACACCGCCCGCCACGGCGCTGATCGTTACGACCAACTGCTCAATAACGGGCAAAAACCCACGATTGAACCCACTTGGTTTTGGCCGGATAGCTCTGCGCCGAACCCGCAATTCCCCACCGTTCCGAAAAAACCATGAGCAGCGCGCCCGCGATTGCGTACGCCTTCGCGCGCGAACATAAGCTCGTGCCTCTTGGGCAAGAGGGCGCGAGTGTGCGCGTGGCCATTACCCAAGATACAGGCATCGAAGCCATTGCCGAAGCCCGGCGGGTATTGGGCAAGCCACTTATCACTGAGCGCATGGATGCCGATCAGTTCTCGCGCGTGTTGGCCGAGCAGTACGGTCAAAATGGGCAAAATTTGGGGAGATATTCTTCAAATAGTGCCCAATTTACGCCGCAGGTATTAGCAAAAGAAAGCGCTGCCGATGATTTGCTCAGCGCGCGCGGCGACGATGGCCCAGCGGTGCAAGCGGTTAACCAACTCCTCATCGCTGCGCTTAACGCCCAGGCTTCCGACATCCATTTGGAGCCCTACGAAAAAAACTGCACCGCCCGCTTTCGCATTGACGGGCAGCTGCGTGATGTGCCCGCGCCGCTGGGCGATTTAACCGAGCATTTCGCCGCGATTGTGGCTCGGCTCAAAGTGATGGCTCGGCTGGATTTAGCCGAGCGGCGCTTGCCCCAAGATGGCCGCATCAGCGTGCAGATTGCTGGGCGCGCGGTGGACGTGCGGGTTTCGACTTTGCCCTGCGCGTTTGGCGAGCGGGTGGTGTTGCGCTTGCTCGATCAATCCTCCGCCCGCCTAGATTTACCAAGCTTAGGCTTGCCCGAGGATGTACACGCTACGCTCAAACAACTTCTCGGTGCGCCCAACGGTATTGTGCTCGTAACAGGCCCCACGGGCTCTGGCAAAACCACCACGCTCTACGCCGCGCTCGCCGAAATCGCCCAGCGCACGCGCAATATCATGACGGTGGAAGACCCGATTGAATACGCTATTCCTGGCATTGCTCAAACCGCTGTAAATCCCGGCATCGGGCTTACCTTTGCAAGGGCATTACGAGCGATGTTGCGGCAAGACCCCGATGTGATGTTGGTTGGTGAAATCCGCGATGCCGAAACCGCGCAAATCGCCGTGCAGGCCAGCTTAACCGGGCATCTAGTGTTAGCCACTTTACACACTAACGATGCAGCGGGCGCGGTCACGCGGCTTGTTGAAATGGGCGTGGAGCCCTATTTGCTGGCCAGTACGTTACGTGGGGTGATTGCCCAGCGATTGGTGCGCACGCTATGTAAGGCGTGCAAGCAAGAAATAGAAACCGCGCCGCAGGTGTTGGCGCGCTTAAAAAACATTGGCGACGAAGGCGCAGCGCTCACCCGCACTCAACGCGCGGTAGGTTGCGCGAAGTGCGAGGGCGTCGGCTATCGCGGGCGCACGGGCGTGTATGAGTGCTTGGTAGTCGATAGCGCTGTGCGTGCAGAAATCCACGCTGGAGCAAACCACGCTGCGCTCACCGACGCCGCTGCGAAGCAGGGTATGCGCTCGGTAGAGCGGGATGCCTTGCGTTGGCTTGCCAAGGGCGAAACTTCGATTGATGAAGTGCTCCGCGTGGGGCATTCGGTGGAATGAAGTTTCACTACGAAGCAGCCACCAGTGCAGGGAAAATGGAGCGGGGCACGCTGGCTGCGGACAATGAATCTGCGGCAGTGAGCGCGCTGCAATCGCGTGGGCTAACGGCAACGGCGATGCAGCCCTTTATTGAAGCGCCGCAAGCGCAGTTTTCAGGGTTTCGTAATCGGGTGCGTTCAAGCGATGTGGCGCTGGTAACCCAGCAGCTCGCGCAGCTCATTCAAGCCGGCGTGCCGCTGGCGGACTCTTACGCATCCGTTGCTGCCCAGGCCACACCGGAACGTTTGCGCGCGGCCTTAGCCGATGTGGCGCAGCGGGTTACGCGGGGTGAGTCCCATGTGGATGCACTAGCGGCACAGGGCAACACCTTCTCGCCGCTCATGCGAGCGCTCGTCGAAGCCGGCAGCGAAACTGGCCAGCTCGGGCAAGTGATGAACCAATTGGGTGACTATTTAGACGCACGCGATGCGCTGCAAAAAAAGCTCATCGCCGCAATGGCGTATCCAGCGCTGGTGGCATTGGTTTCGTTCGCAGTGGTTTTGGCGATGGTCACGTATGTTATGCCGCAAGTGGTGGCGGTGTTCGCCCAGGGCAAACAAGCGTTGCCGTGGATTACCCGTGCGCTCATCGCAGTATCGGGATTTGTTCAGGCGCATTGGCTAATGTTGTTAGCGGTGGCCGCCGCAGTGCTTTTTGGTTTAATCGCGATCGCGCGGCTTGCTGCCACGCGCGGCGTCTGGGACCGGCTCATTTTGCGCTTGCCATTATTTGGGAAACTCGCCCGCGATTTAGACATGACCCGTTTTTTGCAAACCCTTGCCATGCTTTCCGGCGCTGGGGTGCCGCTCCTAAATGCCTTTGCCGCCGCGCGTAAAGTGGTGCAGCGCGCGCCGTTGCGCGAAGCTATTGAGCAGGCCGAGGCCGCGATTGCTCAAGGCGCGCCGATTACGACGGCGATGGAAGCCACGGGGCATTTCCCCCCCATGGTTACACAACTTACCGCCAATGGTGAGGCCACCGGCCAGCTACCGGCCATGCTCGTGCGGGCGGCGAAAGTATCGCAACAACACGTTGAGCGGCGCACCACATGGCTCACCGCACTCATTGAGCCCGCGCTCATCGTGGTGATGGGCGGCGTGGTGTTGGTGCTGGTTTTAGCCGTAATGTTGCCGATTGCCTCAATCAACACCATAATCAAATAATGAAACGATTTCTCAATTTTTTATTGCTGTCCACTAGTTTGCTAACGAGCGTGGCGTTTGCCGATGAGCTGCCGCGCATCGTGCGCGAAGCCAAGCCCTCCATCTTGGCGGTGGGCACGTTCGCTCCGCTTCGTAATCCTCAATTTCGCTTTGCTGGCACGGGCTTTGTAATTGGCGATGGGCAAACGGTGGTGACCAACGCCCATGTGGTGCCCCAAACGCTGGATACGCCTGGGAAAGAAGTGGTGGCGGTAGCTCGGGCTAAAGGCGGCGGTGGCACCGATATTGAAGCGTTCACCGCCGAGGTGGTGAAAATTGACCGAGGCGATGATTTAGCGGTATTGAAATTTAAAACGGACACGCCACTGCCCGCGCTCAAGCTTGCCGTGCCCGCCCGCATCGATGAAGGCACTAGCATTGCGATGATTGGTTACCCGCTCGGCGTGACCTTGGGTTTAATTCCGGCGGTGCATCGAGGCGTGATTTCAGCGCTCGCACCGTTGGCTACGCCCAAACTTAATAGCCAGCAGGTCGACGCCCGCACCATACGCCGCATGCGTGGCGACGCGGAAAATACCATCTATCAGCTCGATGCTGTGGCTTACCCCGGCAACAGCGGCAGCCCGCTATTGTCCACCACCACAGGCGAAGTCGTTGGCATTATCAATGCAGGTTTGGTCAAAGGTACCCGCGAGGCCGCAGCAACAAATCCGACAGGTATTAGTTACGCTGTGCCGGTGGATGCGCTACATCGCCTGTTAGGTACCGCCAAGCCATAAAAAAACGGCCTTTTTTGAGGAGATAATTCTCAAAAACAGGCCGTATTTACGCCGCAGGTATGGAGCTAATTACCCTCGTACAAATGCCGTAACGAGCGGCTGCGTGCCCACCTGCCGACTCCAATGCCCGTGCACTGCGGCATCAAACGTAGCGCCCGCAGGCAGCGTATCTTCCGAATAAAAATGTTCCCCAGCAGCGAAGGTGCGCGAGCTGCCATCTTGTAGGCCAATTTCCATCACGCCGGACAATATGAATACCCATTGCGGCGTGGTGGAGCAATGAAACTGCGAGCGAAACCCTACTGGGCTTTTGCGCAGTTGCAGTCCGCCTGATGCAGCGAGCGGGCTCAACGATGCTGCGGGTGTACCTTCAGTGAGCGCGAGGGGGGTTTCTTTGAATTTCGCGCGACCGTCAGTGTCGGTGTAGAGCGTAACTTTCGTGAGTGTGTTCATCGTCGCTTTCTAGTGTCTCTATTGTGGAATTTTGGGTTCGGTATTAGCGGCGCTCACGTAACGCGCGGCATCCTCCGCGAGCAAGTAGCGCCCACGCACGAGCGCGTCTGTCGCAGCTTGCATTTTCGTTGCGTAGTCCGCGCGCGTGGGGTAGCGTTCGGCGAGCGAAGGCCGTGGGTCGCGTTTCGCGTTGCGCTCGGCAGCGGTGGCGGCGAAGGGCACCATGATGCCGTTGAGCCCACACAATTGCCCCGGCGCGAAGCCCGCTTTGCGTATGTTCCAGCCGGTATACGTTGCGAGCGGCACGGCCACATCGGGCTGGTTGATGCCCACGCTGTCGTGGCCATCGGCGTTCACACGGGGCACGAATATTTTGTAGCTGCGTTGGGGCAGAGGATTGGGCAATCCGCTCACGTAGGATATAACGTTCAATTCGTTAATCACCGTTGGAAACGCAATGCCCATTCCCGATAAATCCGGGAAGCCTACGGCCTCGCGTGTGGCCGCGGCGAGCCCACCATTTTCAAGCGTGGGGAAATTGCTTGCTGGTGGCGCTTCATTGTTCACGCTCCACTTCACCAAGCCATCAAAAAGCGCGCGATAGGTGGGGACTTGTTTGGCCGGGTTGTTCAGCGTTTGGCACACGCCTGCGCTCGCCACAGCTGGGGCGGAGTGTTGCGTGGAGCCCATCGTATAGAGCCGCACGTTTTGTGGAATGGGCACGGGCTGCCCGAAGCCATCGCTCACCACTAGCGAGGCGCGGGCTTGCCAAAACTCTAAATGGCTATCAATGTGCATGAGCTTGGGACACGTATTATTTCGTTCGCAGCGCGCAAAAATGCCATCGCGTTCGCTGGTAATCGGGTCGGTCGTTACCGCGTAGGTGAAAGGGAATTGCCCGCCGAACACGTTGTGATCTTCATGTTGACGCGAGTAGCGCCCGCCTTGCGAAAAGCGCGCGTTCGCAAAGCTTTTGCGCGAGCCTGCGATGAGCGGCATCGCGCCATCAAATACTTTTCCGCCATCGGGGTTTGCGTTAAAACCAAACCAAATAAAGTCCCGCAAAAAGCGCCCCGATTGCGAAATGCCCACTACGATATTTGCCTTCGGCTTAATGTCGGCCACGGGCGAATTAGCGGATTTCAAATAGCGGGTCACATCGCGCAACACCGCCATGCCGAGCCCATTTACTTTCGGGTCCCGTGCGGTGTAGGTGAAGGAGTAAATCGCGCCGCCATCAAAATTTGCAGGGCGGGTAATCTCAATTGCGTTCGCGCCTGCGTAGCGCCACGCGCTCGCTGGCAACGTGGTTGGGTTCGCCGCCGAATGCGCGCGCACCGTGAGCGTTCCGTTCTGGGCATCCACCCGCACGGCCGCGTAGGTCAGCGCGAGCGTGCCCGTCGGGTTCGCGTTATCGAACACGACTTCTTCTTCCACCACGCCCGTAATCGGTTTGTCCCCATCCGTCGCGATGGGGAAATTCGTACCAATCGTTTTGCCTTTATCGCCTAACTTAATTTCGCCTTGCCAGCCCGCCCACACCCACGTATGCCCTTGCCGCAAGCCCCAGCCGTGGCCGATGTTCGCAGCAGCGTCCACTTGAATATCCGGCGCATCATTCATCCGTGGAATGAAAATTTTCGTGCCCCGATTCACGATCTCAAACACATTCACGCCCGAGGCTTTGCTCGCATCTGTCGGGCGCAAAATCAACACATCCGTTGAGTAGGCCACCAAGCCATCCGCCCCGCGCGGCGCCAGCTTCAAATCCACAATCTCCCGATTCGCCCGGTGCGCGGGGTCAATTTTCATGTGCGCCACGCCTGCAATCATTTCGTACGTGCCCACGCCCGGCACGCTCTGCCCCCCATAAGCCGGCCCGCGCTGGGTAATTTCAAGCCGCTCAACAAAACCCGCTGCCGGTTGTTGCGAAACAATTTGCGAAGTGAGCTGCTTAACCTGCGCGCAGCCGGAGAGGCCGAGCGCAGCGCAAAGCGCGAGGGTGGAAATGTGCCGCATGGTGAAATCTCCTGAGGTTGATTTAATGCTCTTTTCCGAAGTATAGGCAGCATATCAGCCGCGAAGCCGAGTGAAATTCAGTCTTTTCTGCGTCAAAACGTGATTCCCAAAAAACGGCAATTTTTTGGAAGATAAATCGGAAACACAGGCGATTTTGCGCCGCAGGTACTTTTTACATCCCAGTTTTTATGCCGAAGAAAGCCCAGCAAGCCTAGGATGCACCAAATTTGGGTAATAAAATGCCTACATGATTACACCCACCCCCGACGCGATAGCCCAGCCTCGCGGCGCAAACGGCCTGAAATGGACCATCGCGTCGGCTTGGATGCGGGGTGTGGCCGACTTTTTGCGCGCGCAAGGGCTAGACGTACCGGGGCTTTTTCGTGAGGCCGGCCTCGATATACGTGAGTTGGAGCACGCCCGCAGCAGAATGCCGGTGGAGCATGTAAACCGGCTCTGGATGCTGGCGGAGCAACACAGTAAGCAGCCTTTTGTGGCGCTGAACCGAGCAGCGGCAGACAAGCCTACGAGCTTTGATATGTTGGCCTATTCGATGATGTCGTGTCAAAACCTTGAAGAGGCCATCGAACGCTTGGTGCAGTACTGCGCGGTCGTCTCTGATGCGGTGGATTTACGTGTCGTCAAGGGTTCGGAAGGTTGCCGCATTGAGGTGACCCCGATGGAGCCGCTTCAGCCGGGCCGATCTTCCCGACTCGATTACACCATCGTGACTTTCTTGGCCTTTTGTCGCTGGGTAACGGGCCAGAATATCGTGCCAATGGGGGT
>JANMDS010000096.1:0-10521 GCA_031376405.1 Betaproteobacteria bacterium | reverse complement strand
CGGCAAGCGCTGATGAGGTGATTGAAAAACGCGGGCTTAAACAGATTAGCGACACCGGCGCGCTCGGGGGCTTGATTGATGCGGCGCTGGACAAATCTGCTGCGCAAGTGGCCGACTACCGCGCGGGCAAAGAGAAAGCCCTGATGTCGATTGTGGGTTTGGTGATGAAATCCAGCGGCGGTAAAGCGAACCCCCAGCAGGTGTTAGAGCTGCTCAAGACTAAGCTGGCGTAACCCAAAAAAAACGGGCGTTTTGGAGGAGATAAACCTCAAAAAAGTCTTGTTTTACGCCGCAGGTAAAGGAGTTTTTTTCGCAAAGCCGCGGGCCTTATTTAAGCGAAAAACAAAGCGCAGTTATCGTTTAAGTTCCATCGATTTCAGCCAGCTGGTACGTCTATATCCTACAGCCTGCGTTCCAACGAAATCAGACCGTTTTGCCTCAAGTAAACACGTAAATACCTGCGGCGTAAAACAAGCCTTCTTTGAGGATTATCTCCTTCAAAAGTGCGTTATTTCACAAACGTGGCCTTGCGCCCCATAAGTTCTTCGAAGCGGGCGCGTTCTAGTTTGTGGCGCTTCATGGCTTCGGCGCGTTCATTGAGTTTGCGCTCGATAATTTCCGCCGCCTGCGAAAGGTCGCTGCTCAGCCCCTCTAGCTCGACGCGTTGATCGCGAGAGAGTTTTTTGGTGCTGGTGTAGAGCGATTTCGCGCGCTCTGTCAGGCCCTGTGCGCTCGAAGTAAAGCCTGTAAGCTCATCGTCGATGCGGATCAAATCGCGGCCATGGGCAGCGGCTAATTCGCCGGCGTTAGCGTATTTGCTAACCAACGCGCGGTCAATCCGATCCACAGCTTCTTTTTTGGCAGCGATTTCGGCTTCGATCGCACGTTTTGCCTCCATTTCGGCGCGTTGCTGCGCAGTGAGCGCAGGCTCAATTTTCTTAACGGTGATACCGCTGCGCGAGAGCTCCACCTGCGCGGAGTCTTTATATTGTGGCGGTACGCGATCGCCATAAACGGTAACACCTTTTTCATCGACCCAGCGATAGGTTTGGGCTGTCGCAACGGCGCCAAACGCCAACGCGAAAAACAAAAAGCTACGCACCATATTGCGCCCTATAGGCGAGCGTTACTTCGCGGTGTGGTGCGAGGCTCGCGTCCGCTTCCACATAACGCATCACATCGTTGAGCGTGGCGATAGCGACGACAGGAATTTTGTAGCTTGCTTCGACTTCTTGCACTGCGGAGGTTGTGCCTAAGCCACGCTCCATGCGGTCAAGCGTAATCGCGACCCCGGCAGGCGTTGCGCCGCTAGAGCGGATCATTTCTACCGACTCGCGCACGCTCGTGCCAGCGGAAATCACATCATCCACAATCAAAACGCGGCCCGTAAGCGGTGCGCCAACAATCATGCCGCCTTCGCCGTGGTCCTTCGCTTCCTTGCGGTTGAAGCTATAAGGCACATCGCGTCCGCGCGCAGCAAGCGCAATGGCAATGCTGCACGCGAGCGGTATGCCCTTGTAGGCAGGGCCGTAAAGTTGATCGAACTGGACACCAGAGGCGAGGATCGCTTGCGCGTAAAAATCACCAAGCTTGGCTAACGCGCCGCCCGTTTGAAATTTACCGGTGTTAAAAAAGTAAGGAGAGACCCGTCCAGACTTGAGCGTATACGCGCCAAAAGCGAGCACACCGTGCGCGCGCGAGAAAGATAAAAACTCTTGCCTGAAATCTGACATGATAAGTATGAAAAAATGCCGTTTTCGCGCCGCAGGTATTTTCCTTAGCGTTACGCAAAAACCACCCTGATTGATGAACTATGCGCATTATCACGCTAAATGTGAACGGAATCCGTTCTGCGACCACAAAAGGTGTAGTCAAGTGGCTCGAATCGCCCGATTTGCAGTGGGATGTTCTCTGTTTGCAAGAAATAAAGGCCGATGAAGCGGATGTACCGGACGCGATGCGCGCGCCCGCGGGCAGTTTTAGCGCTTTCTATTCTGCGCAAAAAAAAGGCTACAGCGGCACCGCGCTCCATGCAAAAAGAAAGCCCGATCGCTTCATAAGGGGTTTCGGTGTGCCAGAGTTTGACAACGAAGGGCGGTATCTGCAGGCCGATTTCGGCGACGTTTCGGTCATCAGCGCGTACTTTCCTTCGGGATCAGCAGGCCCAGAGCGGCAAGAGTCTAAATTTCGCTTTTTGGAAGCGTTCGTTCCCCATTTGAATCAACTCAAAGCCAGCGGGCGCGAGATTATTTTGTGTGGCGATGTGAATATCGCGCACAAAGAAATCGATCTCAAAAACTGGAAGAGTAACCAAAAAAACTCAGGCTTCACCCCAGAAGAACGAGCCTGGCTTACCGAACGTTTTGATACCGACGGCTGGGTCGATGTGTTCCGCAGAATTGACCCCCGCCCAGATCGCTACACCTGGTGGAGCGCGCGTGGGCAAGCGTACGCGAACAATGTAGGCTGGCGGATTGACTATCAAATCGCCACGCCGGGCATCGCTGCGAAAGCGCACGCCGCAGGGATTTACACGAAAGAAAAATTCAGCGACCACGCGCCACTCGTAATCGATTACGATTTTTCGCTGTGATTCGCTTCACCGATTTATCCTTTTCCCGCGGTGGCCGCACGCTACTCGCAGGCGTAAACCTGCTCTTGCCTCCGCGCGGGCGCATTGGTATTGTGGGGGCAAACGGCGCGGGTAAATCTTCGCTTTTTGCCTGCATTCGCGGCGAGCTCTCGATTGATCGGGGTGATATTGAAATCCCCGGCGGGTGGGTGATGGCCCACGTAGGCCAAGAAATGCCGCCATCGGATTTATCCGCGCAAGAGTATGTGTTGCAAGGCGATGGCGAGCTCATCGAGCTTGAAAAAGAGCTGGAAGAATTGGCTACGCGGCACGATGACGCGGCGGGCACGCGCGTAGCCGAAGTGTATGTGCGTCTGGAAAATATTGGTGGGCATAGCGCGCGCGCGCGGGCTGCGCAGTTGCTGGCGGGCTTGGGCTTCGCGCAAGAAGAGTTCGCTAAAAACGTCGGCGAGTTCTCCGGTGGCTGGCGTATGCGTTTGAACCTCGCGCAAGCCTTGATGACCCGCAGCGATTTGCTCCTGCTCGATGAGCCGACGAATCATTTGGATATGGATGCTGTGCTCTGGCTCGAAGGCTGGCTCGCGCGCTATCCAGGCATGTTGCTGGTGATTACCCATGACCGGGAATTTTTAGATGCCGTGGCCACGCACATCGCCTACTTTGATGGGCAAGGCAATACCGAGCTTTACTCCGGCAATTATTCCGGCTTTGAGTTGCAGCGCGGCGAGCGCTTGGCTGTGCAGCAAGCTTCGTTTGAAAAGCAGCAGCGCACGGTGAAGCATTTAGAGTCGTACATCAACCGCTTTCGGGCGCAGGCCACTAAAGCCCGGCAAGCGCAAAGCCGCATCAAAGCGCTGGAGCGCATGGAGCGGATTTCTGCTGCGCATGTGGATTCGCCGTTTTCGTTTTCGTTTAGAAAGCCACACGGCGAGCCGCGCATGTTGCTCACGCTTGAAAACGCCAAGTTGGGCTACGGGGTTGGCGATACCGTGCGGACGATCTTACCGAAAGTGAATTTTTCGATTTTGCCGAACTCGCGTATTGGCTTGCTCGGGCGCAACGGGCAGGGTAAATCTACGCTCATTAAAACGATTGCGGGCGAGCTCGCATTACAAGCGGGTGAGCGGCATGCAGGGCAACACTTAAAAATTGGCTATTTCGCCCAGCATCAGCTCGATATGCTGCGCCCGTCTGAAACCGCCTTTTGGCACATGCGTGAATGCGATGCGCTTGAGGCCCAACATTTCAACCGTAGCCTCACTCGGGATCAAGAGTTGCGCGATTTTTTAGGCGGGTTTGACTTTCGCGGCAAACGGCTGGAAGACCCAGTAGGAGTTTTTTCCGGTGGCGAAAAAGCTCGGCTCGCACTAGCGCTCATCGTGTGGCAACGCCCGAATTTGTTGCTATTGGATGAGCCCACCAATCACCTCGATATTGACATGCGGCAAGCGCTTACCGAAGCGCTGCTCGACTACGAAGGCGCAATGGTAATCGTCGCCCACGATCGGCACTTGATCCGCGCGACCTGCGATGATCTGATGTGGGTGCACGATGGCTTGGCCGAAGTATTCGAGGGCGATCTCGACGATTACCGGGATGCAGCGAAAATTGGAGCGAAACCGGCTAAGGCTTCCTCGCCCGAAAGTGGCAACGCTGACGAGCCCAAAACCCCAGTTCGCAAAGAAGATCGGCGGGCAGAAGCGAACGAGCGGGTGCGTCTGGCAAATCTAAAAAAGCCTATTCAGAAGCGGATAGACGAATGTGAGCGCAAGCTCGCAAAGGTGCAGAAAGAAAAAGATCTGGTGAGCGCTTGGCTCGCTTCGGAAGCGGCCTACGCCCCGGAAGAGCGCGATACCCTAGCCTTGCAGGTACGACAGGACGGCGAGCTCGGCGAGAGCATCGCCGAGCTCGAAAACGAGTGGCTAGAACTAGCCGATCAGTTGCAATGGGTACGCTAATGCGTCATATTTATTCACAAAACCCTGTAAAATCAAGCGTTCGGGGGTTTTGCAAGGCGTTTCGTTCGCCGGCAGACCAAAATAATTAGCCTTCTGGAGAAGCGATGTTAATCGTAAGACATTGCCCCGCGTGTGGCAGTAAAAACGTGCGCAAATCACGCTCAAAGGGCGTTTTGGGCAGCACCTTCTTTTTTACACGCTTTCGTTGTCGCGATTGCCGCATGCGGTTTCGCAAAATGCGCTGGACGGCAGCCGCCACGGCGCTTGCTATGTCCACCATTTTTGGCGTGGTGGTTTACACCGCAAAAGAATTTGTGCAAGGCTCTAGCGGTAAACGTAACGCGGCGGGCCAGCAATGGGATGTTGCGGGCGAGCCGACTGCAGAAGTTAAACGCAAAGCCCGCTTGGGTGATGCCGAGGCACAGTATCAGCTAGGTGCGTGGCATCGACAAGCCAACCGCGCGGTGGACGATAAAGCGGCAGTGGATTGGCTCAAGCGTGCGTCCGATAAAGGCCACCTTGATGCGAAATATCAACTCGCGCTTTTATATAGCGAGGGACGTGGCGTATTGCAAGACCACGCTGAGTCGGCCAAGCTCATTACCGAGTTGGTAGAAAAAGGCCATGTTGACGCGCAAGCGCAATTAGGCAACATGTATCGTAGGGGGGTAGGTTTTGAGTTATCGAAACCGAACGCCTATCTTTGGTACAACTTGGCTGCATCGAATGGCAGCCGCGAAGCGAGCGCGCTGCGTGACACTATTTCGAGCCAACTTTCGACGACCGAGCTCTCCGAGGCGCAACGGCAAGCGCGCGTGTTGGAGCAAACATTGCGCGCTGGCAAAGACTTGGGCATCTTCAAACCGGTGTTAGCCGGCGGACCAAAACCCGTAGCGCCGCCGCCAGCCCCGGTGGCCGCGCCCGCACCCGCCGCACCCGCACCAGCTCCAGCTGCAAAGCCGTAGGTCACCTGGAGCTGTGAGCCCCACGCTCCAAAAAGTATTCTCGAAGCAAATGCTCATCGCTTTGGCGATGGGCTTTTCTTCAGGCTTACCGCTCTTGCTCACACTTTCTACGCTACAAGCGTGGATGAAGGAGTCTGGCGTCGATCTCAAAACGCTGGGCTTTTACACCGCGTTGGTTGGCTTGCCCTACTCATTCAAATTCGTGTGGGCCCCGCTGTTTGATCGCTACGCGCTGCCTTTTGGCCGTCGCCGAGGTTGGCTCTTACTCATCCAGCTCTTGCTCACCGCCGCAGTGTTTTCCATTTCGCTTTTCAGCCCGAAGTCGCAGCTTACTTTGGTTGCGCTGAGCTCACTGGCAATCACTTTTTTCTCCGCCTCGCAAGATGTGCTGATTGACGCGTACCGACGCGAAGCGTTAAGCGAAGAAGAGCTCGGTTTGGGTTCCGGCATGTACGTCACGGGCTACCGCGTGGCGATGCTGGTCGCGAGCGGCGGCGCGCTCATTCTCGCCGATCAATTGGGCTTTGCCGCTACGTATCAATTTATGGCCGCGTGCATGCTAGTCGGCCTACTCACCACCGTATTGGCACCAGAACCAAAGGTGGCGAGCGGCGTGCCGCGCAACTTTCAAGAAGCAGTGATTGCGCCCTTCACGGAATATTTCCAGCGCCACGGCGCACTCACTACGCTCGTGTTTATTTTCCTCTACAAGGTGGGCGATATGATTGCGGGGCACATCACCACCCCGTTCTATCTCGACTTAGGCTTTACCAAAACCGAAATCGGCACGATCGTTAAGTTTTGGGGCTTTTGGGCCACGATTGCGGGGGGCACAGCGGGCGGCATTTTTATTTTGCGTTACGGCACTGCTCGCTGCTTGGTCTGGTTTGGGGTGTTGCAAATGCTCTCCACTGCAGGTTTCGTGGTGCTCGCTCAGGTCGGCCACCATCAGGCAACGCTCGCCTCGGTTGTCGCGTTTGAAAACTTCACTGCGGGCATGGGCACTTCCGCATTCGTCGGCTTTATGGGCGCGCTCACCAACAAGCGCTTCACTGCCACCCAATATGCGTTGCTCTCCTCGCTCATGGCATTGCCACGGGTAACGGTCACCGCTGCGGCGGGCGCCATTCAGCAATCGCTCGGGTGGAGCAGCTTCTTTATTTTTTGCACCCTCATCGCCCTGCCGGGCATTTGGATGGCCACGCACGCACGCAAATGGCTCGATGCTGCTGCCGAACCCAAAATGTAGTCAATACCTGCGGCGCAAAAACCGCCCGTTTCAGAAGTTATCTCCCAAAAAACGCTGCTTTTTCGCCGCGCCGCAAGTCCAACGAAGGTGCATTTTTCTCTTCGCGCGTACTACTCCAACACGCACCCCAAGTCTTTGAGCTCCTCTTGAACGGGCAACGTTGCAGCCTCATCGCGCTTGACGCTAGGCCATTGCCCAGCGTCAAGCTTCGAAATAGGCGCGTTCAAAAGAAATCAACAACACAGACCTCTGCACAACTGAATAACTCACTTAAGGGACTCAATACCCGTCATCCCGGCGGAGGCCGGGATCCAGTTTTGTTCCGTAAAAACAAGCGCTTAGATTTTGCGCTTACGAACGAAATTGGACCCCGGCCTTCGCCGGGGCGACGATACTCAAGTTGTGCAGAGGTCTCAACAGGCAAGGAAAAAAATAATCAGGTACTTGGTACCGACGGGTGTGCCGACTACTTTGCTTCGCTTTTTAACTATGTAAGCTGGACAGCAATAGTTCAGTTAATTTTTTTTCTCCAGCGCGGCCACCTTCTCTTCTAACAGGTCTAGCTTCTCCCGCGTTTTCGTGAGCACTTCGCGCTGCCGGTCAAATTCGTCTCGGGTGACGATATCCATGCGGCTCAATGCACCTTGCACAACGAGCTTGAAGTTCTTCTCGATATCCGCGGCAGGGTTTTGCGCCATCATATCTTTGAACCGTTGGGCGAGGTCGTCTACAAATGGGGGTGTGGTCATGGCAATAGCGCTTTACTCGCGTGGAAACAGGCCATCAGTCTAGCGCAGCTGGAAATCCTTTTTTGGTGCATCGCGTTTGTGCAGAGGGCGTTTTTGGTGCGTGATCGTGGCTTTTCATCGGAATTACCGCTCAAAATCAGTGGCACATAGCTTGCATTAGGAGGGTGTCTCTATAAAAAGTTGAAAGCGCTCACATGAAACTTCGCCTCGTTACCGCACTCACCACACTCGTACTCACGCTCCCCGTTGCTTTTGCCCAAACGGCTGCTCCCGCTGCTGCACCCGCGCCCACGCCAGAGCACACTTTTGCCTACAACGTCGCGCTCTCTAGCCAATACATTTACCGCGGCTTGAGCCAATCAAACTACCGCCCAGCGTTCAGCGCGGGCGTGGACTATACGCACGCTTCGGGTTTTTATGCGGGCGCATGGGCATCTTCAATTACGTGGCTGCGCGATTTCGGCATTTCTTCAGGTCGCGTTGAGATTGATACCTATTTAGGCTACAAGCAAAGTGTGGGCGACTTCACCTACGACGTGGGCTACCTGCGTTACAACTACCCTGGTAGCGTTGCCGCGGGCTTCACCCGCCCAGATACCGATGAAATTTACATCGCCGGCACGTTTAAAGAATACACACTTAAATACTCCCACGGGATTTCCAACGTGTTCGGTACGGCGGATTCGAAAAATACGGGCTACTTAGATCTTACCGCTGCCTGGACCGTGATGGATAGCGTAACCCTCACTGCCCACGTTGGTTACCAAAAATTTCGCGGCGCCTCGTCGAAAGACGCAACCTACACCGATTGGAAGTTAGAGCTCGCTAAAGATTTCGGCAGCGGCATTTCTGCGGCCGTAGGCTACACCGGCACGAACGCGGACAAAGCGTTCTACAAGCCACCGACCAAATCGTTCACAGGCAAAGATACTGGATACGCCTTCGTGAAATACAGCTTCTAAATACAGGGGAATCACACCATGAAAATGATTACTGCCATTATCAAACCGTTTAAGTTAGATGAGGTGCGCGAGGCGCTCTCCGCCATCGGCGTATCGGGCATTACGGTAACAGAAGTAAAAGGTTTTGGTCGCCAAAAAGGCCACACCGAGCTCTATCGTGGCGCAGAATACGTAGTCGATTTTTTGCCGAAAGTAAAAGTAGAAGCTGCGGTGAAGGATGATCTCGTTGATCGCGCAATTGAGGCGATTGAAAAAGCAGCGAATACCGGCAAGATTGGCGATGGCAAGATATTCGTATACGCGCTGGAGCAAGCGATTCGCATTCGCACCGGTGAAATCGGCGCTGACGCGCTTTAAGGGGAAAATTCATGTTGATAAAGTTCATTTGTGCTCTGATTTGCGCCGCAGGTTTCTCCACTGCTGCGCTCGCACAAGAAAGCAAACCCGTTACCGGCACGATTGCGCAACCGGCGGTTACTGCGCCGTCCGCAGCCGCAGCCGCAGCGCCTAAAGTGGAGGTCGTCGCGGCACCCGCAGCAGCGGTGGCCAAAGCCCCCGAGCCTAACAAAGGCGACACCGCGTGGATGATGACTTCCACGATACTCGTGATTCTGATGACCATCCCTGGCCTTGCCCTGTTTTATGGCGGCTTAGTGCGTGCAAAAAACATGCTCTCGGTACTCATGCAAGTGATGGTTATTTTTTCACTCGTCATCGTGCTGTGGACGATTTACGGGTATTCGCTTGCCTTCACCGAGGGCAACGCATTTTTCGGCGGCTGGGACCGTTTATTCATGAAAGGTATTTTCGATGCCGAGAAAGGCACCTTTGCGAACGCTGCTACGTTTAGCAAAGGCGTGGTCATTCCTGAGTACGTGTTCGTCGCCTTCCAAGGCACGTTCGCCGCGATTACTTGTGGCCTCATTGTCGGTGCGTTCGCCGAGCGCATGAAATTTCGTGCGGTTATTGCGTTTACTGTGCTCTGGTTCACCTTCAGCTACTTGCCTATTGCCCACATGGTGTGGTTCTGGCTCGGCCCCGATGCGTACACAGCGGCTGCAGGCGTAGATGCCAACAACGCCAAAGCGGGCTTGCTTTGGCAGTGGGGCGCGCTCAATTTCGCCGGTGGTACGGTCGTTCACATCAACGCTGGCGTGGCGGGCTTAGTCGGCGCGTACATGGTTGGCAAGCGCATCGGCTACGGCAAAGAAGCCATGGCGCCACATTCGCTCGTAATGACGATGATCGGCGCGTCGCTTTTGTGGTGCGGTTGGTTCGGCTTCAACGCGGGCTCCGCGCTCGAAGCTGGCAACAGTGCGGCACTGGCCTTCGTAAATACTTTGGTCGCCACCGCCGCTGCATGCATTTCCTGGACGGCCGCCGAAGCGTTTCTTAAAGGTAAGCCATCAATGTTGGGCGCAGCTTCCGGTGCAGTAGCAGGCTTGGTAGCGGTAACGCCTGCAGCCGGTAACGTAGGCGTAAACGGCGCGCTCATCATGGGATTGCTCTCCGGCGCGATTGGTTTGTGGGGCGTATCGGGCTTAAAGAAATTGTTAGGCGCAGATGACGCGCTCGATGTGTTCGGCGTTCATGGCGTGTGCGGTATTTTTGGCGCGCTCGCAACCGGCATCTTCACCGCGCCATCCATGGGCGGCGTAGGCATCGTTACCGATTGGGTTACTGCAAAAACTGGCTGGACGAGCATCGCCGAACAATTGCTCATTCAAGCCAAAGCGGTAGGCTTAACGGTAGTGTGGTCCGGTGTAGTGGCCTACCTTGCCTTCAAAATTGTGGACGTGGTAATCGGCTTGCGCGTATCGGAAGAAGAAGAGCGCGAAGGCTTAGATATCGCCAGCCACGGCGAAACGGCCTACCACCGCTAAATTGGTTTTCTCTCCTCGGAAGGTTTTACGGGCGCTTCGGTGCCCGTTTTTTTACGCATTTTTCGCGCGATACCTGCGGCGCAAAAAATTCGATTTTCAGACGATATCTCCCCAAAAGTGCCTTTTTTACGCCGCAGGTTTGGGTTAGCTATGTCTAGCGTG
>JANMDS010000074.1:0-3689 GCA_031376405.1 Betaproteobacteria bacterium | reverse complement strand
GAAGTTAGAGCTCAACCCGCAAGCGCTCTACGACTACGTGTTTTTCCACATGATCCCCGCGCCCACCACGCTCTATAAAGGCGTGCAACGCTTGGCGCCGGGCGAGCAGTTGATTGCCAAAAAAGGCAAGGCCAACGTGCGCGCGGTGTGGCAACCAAAATTTGTAGAAGACCGCCCTACGACCTTTGAAGAAGCGAAGGCCGGCTTTCGCAACGCAATTGAAATGGGCGTGCGCGATGCCGTATCGTCCACCACCAACCCTGGCACATTTTTATCTGGCGGCACCGATAGCTCCACGGTAACGGGCTTGGTTGCGCAAGTCACCGGCAAGCCCGCAAAAGCTTTTTCCATCGGCTTCGATGAAGAAGGCTACGACGAAACCAGCTACGCAAAAATTGCCGCTAAAAAATTCCCCGTCGATCACACGATTTACTACGTGACGCCGCAAGATGTGGTCGATGCGCTACCGCGCGTGGTGGAAGCCTACGACCAACCGTTCGGCAACGCTTCGGCAATCCCCACTTACTATTGCGCGCTGCGTGCCCGTGAGCAAGGCATTACCGGCATGATTGCGGGTGATGGCGGCGATGAATTGTTCGGCGGCAATGATCGGTACGCCGAGCAAGCCAAGCTTGGCCGTTGGCGTGAATTGCCCAATGTGTTGCGCGCGCCTGCGCGTGGCGTGGCCTCGCTGTTGTCTGGTTTGGGCGGGCCGTTTGCGAAGTTAGACCGGGGCTTAAAAATTTTGGAGTTGCCCACGCCCGCGCGCATGCAGCACTACAACTTGCTCAATCGTTTGGGTGCGGCCAACGTATTCGAAGCCGATTTTTTGCGGGACATTAACCCCCACGCGCCGCAACTCTTGTTGAACAGTATTTATGATGGTGCATTGAGCAACACACAGCTAAACAAAATGCTCGCGCTCGATTGGCGGGTTACGCTTGCCGATAGCGATTTACCGAAAGTAACAAGCATGTGCGCGCAAGCCGGCATGCCGGTGCTCTACCCGATGCTCGATGATCGGGTCACCGATTTTTCGCTCTCACTGCCCAACGACTACAAGCTCAAAGGTGATCAACTGCGCTGGTTTTTCAAAGAAGCGCTGCGTGACTTCCTCCCCGAAGAAATCATCACCAAACAAAAGCACGGCTTCGGCCTGCCCTTCGGCATGTGGCTCGGCAAACACGAAGGCATGAAAGCCCAAGCCATGTCCGCGCTAGAGGATCTGAAAAAGCGCAGCATCATCCAGCCCGCGTTTATCGACGATATTCGTGCGAAATTGGGTGGTGCCGATGCAGGGTATTACGGCGTGATGGTGTGGGTGTTGGTGATGTTGGAGCTTTGGATGCAGGCGCATCATGATCGCTAGGAAAACAGTCGGAGAAGTTGAGAGTAAAGCGATTTAGAGTTGTTTGTTTAACTCGGTTTCGTCCAAACTCGTCCCCGCGTCTCAAGATACTTATCTAGTACTAGATATTTGGTGGCAAGGTTTGCATCCTTGAGCCGATAGAACATCGAAAATTGACTTTCTGTGAATTTCTTGGCCGCATTGAATAACGCCGCCGCGTCCCATGTGTCACCTTTAATCCACTCGAAGTTTGCATGGCCAGCAAAGTCGAGGATCACGTATCCGTCAATGTCAGGAACTAGGCACCGGCGAAGATTGAGCGCCATGGATTGATTTAAGACAGAATATTCTCCTTGTAATCCGCTTTCTGCGACTACATTTATAAATTTGTGGAGCCTTGGCCCGACGATCACTCGCGGATAGTCAGCGTTTTTGCTTTCGAAGTGATGGAGTCTATTTAGTAAGGGGCCATAGAAATTCCCATCAAATAAGGGAAAGCCCAAACCTAAATCAATCGCGCCTCGCAACGGTGTTTTGTTCGCTAGGCAAAGCAATTGGCAAAACATTACGGAGGTGATGATTCGCCAAATATCAGACACTGGAACCTTAGTGCTTGATTTATCCAAGTTGGAGTAGGTAATTACGGTATCCGAGAACGCCTCTATGGTCGTTCTCGATGCTGTTTCTTGCAATGCCGCTTTGAGATCGGCATCCAGAATCAGATCGGAATCGTCAAATGTTGGTGCCCAACGGTCAATATTCTCGCGAAGCGCCATTCGCAAATTGCTTATGCTTTTCCAACATTCGAAGATCGATACTGTACTTTTGCTCGTTTTCTCCAAGGAAGCGAGATTGTCGAAATCAAAATCACTGTCCGAGGACTCCAATAACTTCCCCTGTCCCATAACATCAAGCAACGAGCAGACATAATGCCCAACTTTCAAATCGACTTTTTCTGGCTTTATTGATTTCATCTGGAATCTGCCTGATGCAGGATGGTGTGCCCGATTACGGACACATTTTTTGCATCTTGATCCGCTCCTCGATTCAGAGCCTTCATCCCTGCCTTCTAAGCTCAAATACCTGCGGCGCAAAACAAGCGTCTTATGAGAATTATCTCCCTAAAAAACCTGTTTTGCGAACAAGGAATATCACCGCTCGCCGCCCTCATTCCCCGCCAAACTCCGATTCAGATCTGATCTGTATCGATGACGCGCATAGTCTTCAAGCCGCATGTTTCAATGGCAGCGCCGCACTGCGCTTACTCACTGAGAGCACTTCGATGCCAACAAGGTGCCCCTGCGCATCGTAGTCGCCCATCACGCCTTTTTCGATCTCACGCGTTACCACAATCGGCGCGTTTGAAATCTCAAAATACGCGGCATCGGCTACGGGGTCAAATTCAAGTTTCATATGTCTTTCACCATTTAATCGAAGTATGCGGTAACCACCACCACGGGATCAATCGCCTCGTTGTACACCACGCGCAGCACGCGGAAACCACGCTCTGAAATTGCAACGAGGGCGTGCGCAAGGTTTTAGATCGTTTGCGTCGTTTTCCGTTCGCGCTGGGTTTGCAAGTGCACGTTCGATCCATGCGAGCTCGATCCCGCTTTGGCGCAAGCGTTTGGTTGCGTGCTCGGAGAGTCTAAAGTTCATTCGCGGGCGAATCTAATCTTAGTTTTCGTATTATGCTGGTGTTGGCGGTAATTTTTTTGGGCTTTCTGCTGCTCGATGCCTGTGAACGTGACGGCTCTTCTAAATACCCGCGTAATAGGGGACGCACCACGTTTAATTCGCGTAATAGGGGACGCACCACGTTTAATTTGCGCGCAATTGGGGACGCACCACGTTTAATTTCATTTTCCCCACTAATCCACTGAACCTGACACTCGTAATAGGGGACGCACCACGTTTAATTTGTAGCGTAATAGCGCAATTGGGGACGCACCACGTTTAATTTCATTTTCCCCACTAATCCACTGAACCTGACACTCGAACCGAGCAAAACCTGCGGCGTAAAACAAGCACTTTTTGAGATTTATCTCCCGAAAAAGCCTGTTTTGCGAGCAAGGAAAATCACGGCTCGCCACCCTCATCCAGCGCCAAACTCCGATAAAGTTCCTATCTGCACTCGTGGCGCCCCAAGTTTTTAAGCTGCATGTTTCAACGGCAAAGCCGCACTGCGCGTACTCACTGAGAGTACTTCGATGCCAACAAGATGCCCCTGCGCATCGTAGTCGCCCATCACGCCTTTTTCGATCTCACGCGTTACCACAATCGGCGCGTTTGAAATCTCAAAATACGCGGCATCGGCTACGGGGTCAAATTCAAGTTTCAT
>JANMDS010000065.1:0-8781 GCA_031376405.1 Betaproteobacteria bacterium | reverse complement strand
CCTACACGGATGGTGCGTCGGCGGGCGAGGGCTTTCGCTGGGCCGAAGAGCGCGGTGCGGCTTAACACCCGGAAGTGAAACCCATGAAGGTGAATCGGGTGGGGCATGGAAATCGGTGCGTTGTGGATTTCCCATACTTCTTTTGCACCGCGCTGCACGCGAATCGTGGCATCGGGGTCATCAAATTTTTTGCCGCCAATCGTCCAGCCGCGCGTGCCATCGAGATCAAGCCGGAAGCTGCGATCTGGGGCTTTTCTTCGGGCGATAATTGTTAAAAAAGGGCTGATTTGCGCCGCAGGTATGGCGCCGTTTCTAGCTTGAAACCCGTTTACCTTTAACGTGAAGAGCGGCAGCGCTGCACCATCGGGCAAGGCTTCGCTGCGCACGGCGTTTGCTTCGCGCGACGCGCACCATGCGTAGGCACTCAGGCGCGGGAAGTCGTTGGCTTTTTTGTGTACGCTGTGAACATTAACACTCGGTTTTGCTTCCTCATGCTGGTGGCGATTGGCAAACGCGAGCGAGTGCGTGGTGATGGTTTGCCCAGGCTGCAGCGCGCTGCAATCGAGCGCGATATCCAAGCGCTCGGCGGGGTAGAGAAACGCTTTTTGCTCAACTTGCGCGGTAGGGAGTAAGCCGCCATCGTTGCCCAATAGCGTGAACGGGAGCTCCACATCGCCTAACCTAAACGCAAGCAGCAAGCCGCGCGCGGTGGAGGCATTGACCAAGCGCAACCGCACCCAACCAGGCGAAATTGAAAACTGCGCGTTGCGCGCGCCGTTGGCGTGTATTGCGTTGCCAAAATATCCGTCGATGCAATCCGCGTTATCGGGGGCATACGGTTGCCAAATGTTTTGTCGATAATAGGCATCTTGCAGCACGATGGGAACATCGGTTTCGCCCAATTTCGTGCCAAGCGCGCGCTCTAATGCAAGATCTTCGGTATCGCGCACAATGACCAAGCCGGCCATGCCGTGATACACCTGCTCGGCGGTAAAGTGGTGCGGGTGTGGGTGATACCAATACGTGCCTGCGCGGTCCTCTATTTGAAAACGGTAGTGAAACGCTTTACCCGGCAACACCGGATCGAAGCCAGCGCCATCGTAACGCGAAGGCGCGGAAAGTCCGTGCCAATGCAGTGTGGTGGGTTGGGGTAAATCGTTTTTGAGCGTAACCGAGAGCGTGCTGCCGCGCGCGAACACGAGTGCTGGGTTGACCCCAATGCCGTTGACTTCATAGCCCGCACGCCCGAATGCAGGCTCGGTCAAGTGCGCGCGCATCATGAGGCCCCCGCCGACGGGGAGAATGGGGAAATTTTTCTGTATTGTTGGGCTGAATGTGCCAACCCGCGCGGCACAACTCGCGAGCGTGGCCGCGCTGCCGGCGAGCAGAAAATCGCGGCGTTGCACGGATTACATCTTGAGCGTTAAGCCCAACGTTGCGAGCCAAGTGCGTCCCGCTGCAGGTTCAAAAAAACGACCGTTACCTTCGTTCACAATCACCGTGCCTGCGTAGCGCTTGTCGGCAAGATTATCGACGCGGGCGCCCGCGTCCACCGCCAGCGCGCCTTTGCGCCACACGTAGCCCACGCGGGCGCTGCCGATGGTGTACGCGCTTGCCGAATCGGTGTTGGTGTCGTTTACATAAATTTTGCTTTGGTGCTTCACTTCGAGCGCGGCGGTGAGGCCCGCAGGATGCGTCCATTTCACTTCCGCAAACGCCGATTGCGCGGGCAAGCCTGGCATTTTGTTGCCTGCATTCACCACCACAGCGGGCACCGTGCATGGCGGTGCACCGCAGGTTTTAAAGGCTTCATCGTATTTCGCGTTGAGCGCCGTTGCTGCGACCATTACATCGATTTCATTGGTGATCGAAGCAGCGATAGAGAGCTCGCCGCCCGTGCGCCCGGTTTTGCCTGCATTTTGAAATGCGCTGCGCCCGCCCGAGTTGGTGAGCGTAACAATTTCGTTTTCCGTTTTGGTTTGGAACACCGCCAGCGCCGCACGCACGCCACTTGAGCGGTATTTCGCGCCTACTTCCACGCTATCGCTCACGGCGGGCTTCAAGTCGAAGTTAAGCCCCGTTAAGCCGCTAGCCCGGTACGAAAGCTCGTTGAACGTAGGGGTCTCGAACCCTCGTCCGGCGCTTGCATAGAGATTAAACGCGGGCAATGCTTTGAACGACACGCCCAGGGCAGGGGTGAGCTTCTTGTAGCTGGCTTGCCCGCTGTCGTCGGGGTTGCGTCCGGCGATGATGTAGTCATCATTGCTCTTGAAATTGACATCGCTGTGGCGCACGCCAGCAGTAATCGCCAATTGCGGCGATACCTTGATTTCGGCTTGCGCGTAACCATCTTGGTTGCGCACGCGGTTGCTTTCATGCCGACGCAATTTTCCGGTTACACCGAGCGTGGTGCCGATAAAGTTTTCGTAGCCTCGGCGTGCTTCATCCAAGTTGTCGAAATTAGCCCCCGCGATAAAAGTGCCCCAACTCATGCGGTGGATAAATTTCGCGTCCACGCCGCCGTAGCTGCGGTTGAAATCAATCACGCCGCCGGGCTGGGTGGCTGCGGTTTGCGTCGCCACGGGAATGCTTTGCCACTGGGTCACTGCGCGCTCGCCGCCGTAGGCGGTGAACTCAAACCCAAGCCCAGGAGAAAACGCGTGCTCTGCTTTAATGCCGAACTGATTTTGCGTGGTGCCTTTGCGGGTATTGAACTGAGTGGCTGCGGGCGTAGTTTGATCGGGGTTGGCATCAAATTCAGCGCGGGTTAAGCCGAGCGCATCTTGCGCGTCGATATCCACGGTGTTGGCGATGAGGGTGAATTTGGTGTCGCCAAACGCAGTGGTGAGCTTGGCGTTGCTCGCCGTTTTCTTCGCCGCGCTTTGTGGGCGTGTGCCATCTGTTGCAAAACGGGACGTATCGAAGGTCAGCCCTGTGCCATCGCCGAATCTGCCGCCTACGCGCAGGCTTTGGCGGTTGGTGTCGTTGCTGCCAAACGCAAGCCCCACTGCCGCCTCCGGCACTGGCGGCGCGGCTTCGGTAAATATTTGCATCACGCCGCCCGAAGCATTGCCGTACAACACCGAAAACGGACCACGCAATACTTCAATACGATCGGCGCTGCCGAGTGAAAAGTGGGAGACTTGGCCCTGGCCATCGGGCTGGGAAGCGGGAATACCATCGGTAAATAGCCGAATGCCGCGCACACCAAAACTGGCCCGTGCGCCAAAGCCTCGGGAGGAAATTTGCAGATCTTGGGCGTAGTTACCTCGGTTTTGCACGTTGATACCGGGCACGCGCTGCAATGATTCGCTTAAATTAACTTGCAGCGTTTGGTCGCGCAACACCTCCGCGCCGATGACATCAATGGCCATCGGTAAATCCTGCGGGTCTGCCGCGATACGCGAGCCTGTTACCACGGTGAGCGGTAGTTTTTCTGGCACTTGCGCGTTCAAGTGGCTTGCAAACACGAGACTCGACAAGGCAATAACGAGAGGACGAATAGCGAACGCTGGCAGGATGCGGGGCATTGGGGTTCCGGTCGATTTACAAAATCGTTCTCGAATTTAGCAAGGCGCGTACCAGTGGCGGTTTAGGAAAACCCTGCGAGCGAATAGAATGCTACCCGAATAGGCTTACTTCGCGGCAATGCCGCCTTTTAGACATGGTTATGACTCGAACTCGATTTTGGTTAAGCGCGGTATTGGCAACCTGGGCAATGCTGCTCGCAGGGTGCGGCGGCAAAGGCGATTCTTCGCCTGCACCCACCGGCTTTAAAGTAGAAACCCTCGATGGCCGCGTAACACTGACTTGGGATGCGGTAGCGGGTGTTGAGTATTGGGCGTTTTACGCCGCAGCCGATGGCGTAACGCCCAACAATTGGACGCAACTTTCCGGCGGGCGCGCCGTGGTGAATGTAACCTCACCCTATGTGGTGACAGGGCTTGTGAACGGCACGAAATATTCGTTCTCGTTAAACGGTCGCGTTGGCGGCGGACCGGGCGGGCCAGGCGTGGCGGCTGTATCCGCTACCCCGCGCTTGGCCGGTGGCGCATGGGCGGCGGGCGCAACCCTCGCGGGCGCTGAGCTTAATGCAGTGACTTCTTCGGCGCTCACGGTGGCGTATGTAGCCGTAGGCAATGGCGGCGCAGTGCAATCGAGTGTGGACGGACTGACCTGGGTAGCGCGCGCCAGCGGCACAACAGCCGATTTGTATAGCGTGGCCACCAACGGCACGCTCACCGTAGCCGTGGGCAAAGCGGGCGCCGCGCTCAATAGCGCAAATTCCGGCGAAACGTGGGCTTCTGCCAACTCCACCGCCACGCAAGATTTGCGCACCGTCGTGTTTGGCGGCACGACCTTCATCGCAGCGGGCGCGGGCGGCGTAGTGTTAGGTAGCGCCGATGGCGTTACGTGGACCACGCGCGCTTCGGGCGTGACGACGGATATTTTGGGCGGCGCTTATGTGAACAGCACCTACGTGCTCGTGGGCGCGGGCGGCACCGTGCTCACCAGCATCGATGGCGTGACATGGAACAACCGAACGATTGCCGGTGCGGGCAACTTAAACGGCGCAGCCTACGGCGCGGCGCAATACATCGTAGTAGGCGACAACGGCGCGGCCTACACCAGCGCTGATGGCATTACCTTCACCGCCGCAACAACCGGCGTTACGCAAAAACTCAACTCCGTGTTCACCGGCTCGCAACTCATCGCCGTGGGCGAAGCTGGTACGATTTTGAACAGCACCGATGGCAAAACCTGGGCGAAAGTAAGCGCTGGGGTATCCACTTCCCTCACCGGCATTACCGCACGCAACGCGGTGTACGTGATCGTGGGGCGTGGCGGGGTGAATCTCACCTCCAAATAGCCGGTAACGCGCTTATTTGAGAAATACCTGCGGCGTAAAACAGCCCATTTTTCGCCATTATCTCCCGAAAAATGGCCATTGCAGACAATTTCCTACCGTGCTATCCTACTTTCTTGCGGTAAGAAAGTAGGAAACCATCATGCCAGAAGTCAAGCTTCGCCCAAAAGGCCAGCTCACCATCCCCGCTGCGATTATCGAAGAAGCCAAATTGGCCGAAGATGCCACGTTCGAGATCGCGTTTGTCAATGGCGTCATCACGCTCACGCCGCGCATAAAAGATAAGAAGAAGGACGACATCATGTCGTACGCGGGGATTTGCAAAGGCGTTTGGGGCAATACGGACGAAGAGTTCGAGAAAACGCTACGCGATTTACGCGACGAATGGGAACGTTAACCGCCGCGCTTCTGGCGAGGATTCGTGGCCACTCCGTCTACTTCGATTCGAATTTTTTCATCTATTTTTTGAGCCAGCGCGGGAAATACTATGAAGCCGCGAAGCCCATCATGCGCGCCTGCGACGAAGGGCAATTTATAGGCGTAACGGGCCACCTCGCAATGAGCGAAGTGTTGGTACACCCCTATCGTCAACAAAGCCCCGAAGAAATTGCGCGCGTTAAAGCGCTTTTCGCACGGGAAGGATTTCTGGAAATCGTAGGCCACGATGAGAAAACGTTTGATCTCGCCGCCCAGATTCGCGCCCGCCACGGCCTTAAGCTCATCGACGCCCTGCACTACGCCACCGCACTTAACGCTGGCTGCCGATTTTTGATTAGTAACCATACCGATTTCAAAGCCAGCAATACGATAGAAGTGGTGCGGCTGGATTCGCTGTTGGCGGATAAAACGTAAACAAGGCGTGCACCAAAACCTGCGGCGTAAAACGGGCTATTTTTCGAACTTATCTCCTTCGAAAACACACATTTTTCACCCTACGTTGCAACGTGATTTGCCCCTAAACTTAATGCTATGACCGCACAAGAATTCATCGAAAAATGGGGGCCCGGCGGCGCGAACTACGCGATGACGGAAAAGGCCGGCGCGCAGCAACATTTCATTGAGCTTTGCGCATTGCTCGGTGTAGATTCTCCGAACGATGCCGAGCATTACACCTTCGAAAAGGGCACGCTGAAGTTAGGCCAATCGCGCGGCTTTGCCGATGTATTCAAACGCGGCGCATTTGCCTGGGAAAACAAAGGGCCCAACGCGGATCTCATCGGCGCGCTCAAGCAGTTGAAAATGTATGCAAGCGCGCTGGATAACCCACCGCTCTTGGTGGTGAGTGACAGGCTGGTAATCGAAGTACACACCCAATTCACGGGCACGCCTACCGAAGTACACCGCTTCACGCTTAAAGATTTAGCCGACCCCACACGCTGCGCGCTTTTGCGCAAAGTGTGGACGCAGCCAGAAGCCTTCAAGCCCAAGCGCACCAGCCGCGACATTACCGAAGCCGCCGCCAAAGCCTTTGCCGATGTGGCCGAGCGCATGCGGAAAGAGCGCAATGAGCCTGCTGAGCGCGTAGCGCATTTTTTAACGCAATGCGTGTTCTGCTTTTTTGCTGAAGACGTGGGCTTATTGCCACACAAACTGTTTGATCGGCTCGTGAGTAAAACCATGATGCCCGACAAATTGCGCGCCGGGCTCGTCACCCTTTTTGAGACCATGCGCGATGGTGGCTTGTTTGGCGTTGATGATATTCCGTGGTTTAACGGCGGGCTCTTTAAAGTAATTGATGTGCCCATGCTTACGCCGATGGACGTCGCCGCGCTGCGCACTGCGGCTCAAGAAAATTGGAGCGCGATTGACGTATCTATTTTCGGCACACTTTTCGAGCGCGGGCTCGACCCGGCCAAACGCAGCCAATTGGGCGCGCACTACACCGATCCTGAAACGATCATGCGCATCATCGTACCCGTGGTGCAGCGCCCGTTGCACGCGGAGTGGCAAGCGGCGCGCGCTGAAATCGAAGCGCACGCCAATAAGAGCAAAAAGCAATTTGATGCGGCGTGGAAAGCGGGGAACCAGCGCTATCAACGCTGGCTAGAGCGCATGCGTAACTATCGTGTGCTCGACCCCGCCTGCGGCAGCGGTAATTTTCTCTACCTCGCGCTCAAAACGATTAAAGACATCGAGCTCGCCACACACATGGATGCCGAAGCCCTGGGCTTCCAGCGCCCGCAGCAACTCGAAACTTCGCCCGCCAATTTGCTCGGTTTTGAGCTGAACGAATACGCAGCCGAGCTCGCCCGCGTGAGCGTGTGGATTGGTGAGCTGCAATGGAGCTTGCTACACGGTTATCCGTTTAAGCAAAATCCCGTGCTCGAGCCGCTCGATCATATTGAATGTCGGGATGCGTTGCTAAGCTGGGATGATCGCTCCCTGCCCCAGCGGGGGAGGGCTGGGGAGGGGGAAAGCTCAACCGAGGCAGCGCTCTTCGCCCCGCCGCCCCTCAACCCCGAAGTTAAAGCATTCGTCCGTTCTTTACGCAACAACCCCACCGATGCCGAGCGCGCGCTGTGGCAAATTTTGCGAGGCCAGCAGCTTGGAGTGAAGTTTCGCCGTCAACATCCGATGCAAGGCTATGTGCTGGATTTCTACTGCAATGAACTCAAGCTCGCGGTTGAGCTCGATGGCGGGCAGCATAACAGCGACGACGGGCGAGTAAAGGATGAGGCGCGCACTGCGAAGCTTGAGCGCGAAGGCGTGCGCGTTGTAAGATTTTGGAACGATGAGGTTTTCAACAATCTCGATGGTGTTTGGCAGGCGCTCGCCAGTGAAATTTCCGCTTTACTCCCTCCCCCAGCGAGGGAGGGCCGGGGAGGGGGAAGCAGCGCCTTGAGCAGAAAACTTTCGCAGCGCGACGGTTTGCCCCCACCCCAACCCACCCCCGCAGGGGGAGGGAGTGAAAAACACCTCCCCCCAGCGGGGGGAGGCCGGGAGGGGGGAACGACGGTGAAGCGTGAACCTCGCGAAGCGCAGTGGCCGAAAGCGGATGCCATTATTGGGAATCCGCCGTTTCTTGGCGGCAGCAAAAAGCGGCGCGAGTTGGGCGATGATTATTTTGAAGCGCTCGATGCCATTTTTGCGCCGCAAGTGCCGGGCGGGGCAGATTTGGTTTGTTATTGGTTTCACAAAGCCCATGGTTATTTGCAAAGCAACGCCGCTTCCAATGCAGCATTCGTGGCAACGAACTCCATTCGCGGCGGCGCAAATCGCAAAGTGCTCGATGCGATTACGAAAGATGCCGTGATTTACGACGCGTGGAGCGATGAGCCGTGGGTAAACGAAGGTGCGGCGGTGCGGGTGAGTTTGGTGTGTTTTGCGGGGAAGGAATTTGTTGGAGAGAAATTTCTCAATGGAACACTCGCAGCGCAGATTTCCGGGGATTTAGCGACATCCATCGGCGCAACTGTTGACCTTACCCTCGCTAAAAAATTGAATTCCAACGCATCTGTTTGCTTTATGGGGCCTGAGAAAACCGGTCCATTTGACATTGACGGGAGAATCGCACGAGACTGGCTACTCGTTCCAAATCCACACGGGAAATCAAACGCTGAGGTCGTAAAACAGAGATTAAATGGATCCGACATAACCGGACGAACGCGCGACGGCTGGATCGTTGATTTTGGTCTGGAAACTAACGAATCTATCGCTTGCCTTTTTGAACAACCGTTTACCTATGTGCGTCGGGAGGTTTACCCAATTCGGCAAACGAACAAAGATGCGAATCGTAAAAAATACTGGTGGCGATTTGGGCGAACGGGGGAAGATTTACGGACGGGACTTGGGCAGATAGACCATTACGTTGCTACACCCGCGGTTGCAAAGCATTTTTTGTTTGTCAAGTTACCTATTACAACAATTCCTGATAAGCAGCTCATCGTCACCGCCCGCGCCGACGACACCACCTT
>JANMDS010000053.1:0-5607 GCA_031376405.1 Betaproteobacteria bacterium | reverse complement strand
CTGAAAGAATTTCCCGGTACCAAAATTTTGGCAACCTGGGTGCACGACGAAGGGTTTGTACACACCCGTGAAAAACAAATCAAAACCGCTGCTGATTTCAAGGGCCTCAAAATGCGCGCGCCTACCCGCTTGACCAACAAGATGTTGGCAGCGCTCGGCGCAACACCGGTTGCCATGCCAATGCCCGCCACAGCAGATGCGTTGTCGAAAAACACAATCGATGGCATGCTCTTCCCCTGGGAAATCATTCCAGCACTTAAATTTCAAGAGCTCGTGAAGTTTCACTCCGAGACCGATCAATCCCGTGGCGCACTATATAGCGCAGGCTTTATTTTCGGCATGAACCAAGCGAAATACGATTCGCTGCCTGCTGATTTAAAAGCGGTGATCGACCGTAATTCCGGCGCTGGCTATTCTGCCCAGGTAGGGAAAATTTGGGACGAGAGCGCGGTAGCGGGCAAGAAAGCAGCAACGGATCGCGGCAATACGATTTACATCATTCCGCCAGCAGAAGTGGATAATTTCGCCGCACTTACCACGCCGTTGTACGATGAATGGGTGGCCGACATGAACAAGCGTGGGTTAAACGGCAAGCAGTTGCTCGATGATGCACGGGCGCTTATTGCGCAGTACAGCAAGAAATAGGTATAGAGCAAAATTTAAAGAGGCGCTACGAAGCGCCTTTTTTTATATCTCCTAGCGCTCGGTAAGCGGTAGCGCAGGTATATTAGATAGTTATGAAAAATATTCATTTTTTAGCCCGTTGGGCAGCAATCGTGGGGATGGCCATCGCGCTCGTCATCGCGCTAATGGTCGGAGCCAGCATCGCCGGGCGCGCTATTTGGAAAACACCTATTCAAGGAGATATCGAACTTACGCAGTTTGGTATCGCCCTCGCAATCTCGCTCGCGCTACCGTGGTGTCAGCTGCAGCGGGCAAACATCATCGTTGATTTCTTCACACAAGAATCGTCTCCACAACGGCAACGTTTTTTAGATAGCTGCGGCGCGATAATGATTGCCGTCATGTACGCGTTGCTCGCGTGGCGGACTAGCGTTGGCGCCGCATCGGTGAAAGAAGCCACCGAAACCACGATGATCTTGGGGCTACCGATGTATTGGGTGTACTTATCCCTCGCGCCTGGTTTAGTGTTGGCCGCGATCATTGCGCTGTGGCAGGCATTTGCGCCACAAAAGTTGGTGGCGGTATGAGCCCTACGATGATTGGCCTAGTGATGTTCGCCGGCATGCTCGCACTCATGGCGGTGCGCGTGCCCATTGCTGCGGCCATGTTTATTCCTGGCGCATTCGGCTACGCGGCGCTTAGCAACTCTACTGCACTCATTAATTTGCTGAAAGGCAGCGCCGTGGCTCGGCTCACGGTATACGACCTTTCCGTTATTCCGTTATTTCTGCTAATGGGGCAATTTGCGACACAGGGCGGTTTAAGCCGGGCGCTCTTTAAAGCGGCCTCGGCATTTGTGGGCCATGTACGCGGCGGGTTGGCGATGGCATCTATACTTTCTGCAGGCGCGTTCGGTGCGGTGTGCGGCTCGTCCGTAGCCACTTCCGCTACGATCACGCAAGTGGCCTACCCCGAAATGAAAGAGCAGGGCTATAGCGGCAGGCTTTCCACCGCTGCGCTCGCCGCAGGTGGCACGCTAGGCATCTTAATCCCTCCTTCAGTGCCGCTTGTGGTGTACGCGATTCTCACTGAGCAAAATATCGCAAAGCTTTTTGCAGCAGCGATGATCCCTGGTATTTTGGCGATGTTAGGCTATGTGGTCGTTACCTGGCTCGTGTGCAAATTCAACCCGCAACTCGCACCTGCCACCACGCCCGCCAACTGGCCTGCAAGGGTGAAAGCCCTGCTAGGCGTGTGGCCCATTCTGCTCATTTTCTGCATCGTGTTCGGTGGTATTTACGGCGGCATTTTTTCTCCGACTGAAGGTGCCGCTGTCGGTGCCATGTGCACGCTTGTCGCAGGATTGATGAAGCGCGAGCTCGGCATTGAAGCGCTTAAAACCAGTTTCTTAGCCACTGCTGAAACTACCGCGATGGTGTTCCTCATCTTTTTGGGCGCGGACATGATGAACGCCGCGCTCGCACTCACGCAAATGCCCGCCGCGCTCGCCAATTGGGTCACGCATTTGCAAATTTCGCCACTACTCATCGTAAGTGCAGTACTGGCGTTCTATGTATTGCTTGGTTGCGTGATGGACGAGTTATCCATGTTACTGCTCACTATTCCCGTAATTTTCCCTGCGGTGATGGGCCTCGATTTGTATGGAATGACCACCGAAATGAAAGCCATTTGGTTCGGCATTTTGGTGTTGATGACGGTAGGAATCGGCCTTATTGCACCGCCGGTGGGGCTGAATGTGTACGTAGTGAACAACTTGGCCAAAGACGTGCCGATGGGCGAAACTTATAGAGGCGTGTTCCCCTATCTGGCCTGGGACGCACTGCGCGTAGTGTTGTTGCTGGTGTTCCCAGGCATCGCATTATGGTTAGTCACGATTTTGTTTAAGTGACGCACACGCCATGACTACACGCCGCACGCAAATTGCCATCATAGGCGCGGGGCCATCGGGCTTGATGCTGGGTGCGCTGCTGCACAAAGCAGGCATTGACAACATCATCATCGAACGGCAATCCCCAGAGTACGTGCTCGGGCGGATTCGCGCTGGGGTGTTGGAACAGATTACTACCGATACGCTTGACCAACTCGGCATCGGTGCGCGCATGAAAGCTGAAGGCTTGCCTCATGAAGGTTTCTCACTGCTTTTTAAAGGCACGCGTCACCGTATCGACATGACCGCGCTCACCACTGGCAAAAAAGTGACGGTGTACGGGCAAACGGAAGTGACCCGCGATTTAATGGCAGCGCGCGAAGCCTCAGGCTTGCCCACGATTTACGCTGCGAGCGAGGTGGCGCTGCACGGTTTCGATACCGCTTCGCCACAGGTTTCGTACAAAAAAGATGGTATCGCGCACACGATTCAGTGTGATTTCATCGCAGGCTGCGACGGCTATCATGGCGTGTCACGTGCGAGTGTGCCCGCGCGTTCGATCCAAACATTTGAAAAGGTGTATCCCTTCGGCTGGTTAGGCGTTTTGGCTGATGTGCCTCCCGTCGATCACGAGCTTATATACGCCAACAGCCCGCGCGGCTTTGCGCTGTGCTCCATGCGCAGTAACACGCGCAGCCGCTACTACGTACAGTGCCGCACCGATGAGAAAGTGGAAAATTGGAGCGATGCGGCCTTTTGGGATGAGCTCAAATTACGACTCGACGATGAAGCCCGTGAAAAATTAGTGACTGGGCCTTCAATCGAAAAAAGCATCGCACCGCTGCGCTCGTTCGTGACTGAACCTATGCGTTTTGGCACACTGTTTCTTGCTGGCGATGCGGCTCATATCGTGCCGCCCACGGGTGCAAAAGGGCTCAACCTTGCGATGAGTGATGTCACCTACCTTGCGCGTGCGTTAACCCAATTTTATGGCGAAAAAAGCGCTGCCGGGATTGATGATTATTCCGCCACTTGCTTGCGCCGTGTATGGCGTGCATCGCGCTTTTCGTGGTGGTTTACTTCGCTCATGCACCGCTTCCCAGAAAATGGTGAGTTCGGCCAGAAAATCCAAGAAGCAGAGTTAGATTACCTGGTGCATTCGCCCTTGGCCGCTGCATCGTTAGCGGAAAACTATGTAGGGCTGCCTTTAGATTTTGGTGCGCACTAGCGCGCTTCTACGCGCGTCACCGTTGCATCGGCTTCGCCATCTTTAAAGACCAGCGCCACGGCATCGCCCGCTTGCAATTGCTTGGCCGTGCCAACAAATTTTCCCGCTGGACGATGCTTCACCCAAACAAAACCGCGCTCTAACACCCGTTGCGGCGCAACAATGTCTAGCGTGTGCGTTGCGTGAACGAGTGAATCGGTTCGCGCTTGCATGGTCTGGCGCATCGCGCGCTGCAGGCGTTGCGCAGTGGTCTGCACGTGCTCGCGCGCATCGCATGGGTTCGGGCGTGTGCGCGTCAGCCGCGCCGCGAGCGCGTGCATTGCATTGGCCTGCAAGCCAATATTTGCAGTGCGTTGGAGTCGCTGCGCAAGCTGTTGCATTTGCGTCCGCTGCGCGCGCACTTGCTCTATAGGGTGTTTTAGCCGCGCACGTAGAGCAGCGAGCTGATGCGCACCTTCGCGTAGCTCGTAAGCCAGCGCAGCGCGCAGCTCCGCGTGCAAGCCATCGATGCGCTGCTGCCACTCACGGGCATCGGGCACTACGAGCGTGGCGGCAAATGTGGGGGTGGGCGCACGCACATCAGCAACGAAATCAGCAATCGTAAAGTCCGATTCGTGGCCCACCGCGCTCACCGTGGGGATCACTGAAGCGGCAAGCGCGCGGGCCACCGCTTCATCGTTAAACGCCCAAAGATCTTCTATGCTGCCACCGCCGCGCCCGACAATCAATACATCCACTTCGTTGCGGGTGTTGGCGATTTCGAGCGCTTGCACAATGGAATCTGGGGCATCGTTGCCTTGCACCAGCGCAGGATACAAAATAATGTGCACCGACGGCCAGCGGCTGCGTAGTGTGGTGACGATATCGTGAATCACCGCGCCGGTGCGGGACGTAATCACGCCCACCGCTTTAGGAAATGGCGGGAGCGCGCGCTTCTTCTCCCCATCAAACAAGCCTTCTTCCTGCAGCTTGGCTTTGAGCGCGGCAAACGCGGCGAACAGTGCGCCCACACCTGCCAGCCGCACCTCCTCCACTTGCAATTGAAACTCACCGCGCGGGGTGTAGAAGCTTGCGAGCACGCGCAACTGCACGGCCATGCCATCGCGCAACGCCACGGGCACGCGCGCAGATTTTTGCCGATAGAGCACGCAGGCGACCTGTGCGTTTTCATCTTTTAGCGCGAAATAGCTATGCCCCGATGCAGCGCGTTTGAGGCCGGAAATTTCGCCCTCCACCCACAACAGTGGCAACGCCGACTCCACGGCACGCCGGGCACGATTCACCAAATCCGAAACACTCAGCGCTGCGCGTGCGGGGCTTGGGCGCTCGAAATTAAAAAGGGAGTCTTGCTCGGACATGGCCGGTGGAATTTGAATTTTCGAAAGTGTAGACGATAGATTATGCGCGCGTAGGCTCCGCGCTGAGGGGTTGATTGACGATACCGCGTCGCTTCTTCAGTTATAGATTACGAAATTCCGCGGCAATGGAGTCGTAAATCCGGCCGTTCATGTGAATGAACCCGACTTCATCCAAATGCGGGTGTCCGGTACATCCACGCTCGTCATCGTCGCGCGCGCTGCAATGAGCCCAGTTTATTTGAGCCGCTCTTCGTACAACCCCTACGCTGTAGGTGGTGAGGTTGCCGTGGTGCCTGCGTTGTGCGCGCCACTGTTACCCGTCGTGGTTTAGCCGCTCGTAGTGCCCGCGCTGGGGTGTTCGACTTCGCGCGCGAGAAGTACGATTGCCTTTAAAACCTGCGGCGCAAACTGGGGCATCTTTTAGCTTTATCTCCTGAATTTTTAGCTTGGATTTTTTAGGAGATAACGCTCAGAATGGGCTGGCACATTCCAACTCCAAACGCAACGGG
>JANMDS010000006.1:0-1509 GCA_031376405.1 Betaproteobacteria bacterium | reverse complement strand
ACTGCGCTCTGGGAATTTCGTGGTCTGCGCCGATCCAATCAACGTTGCCGTTGCGCACCACAATGCACGCCGAAGCCTGAATATCGGGCACGCGCGCGTCGCGCCATATGCCGTCGGCGGAAAGGTTCGAAATCATCCTGCCATTGTGCGATGGAATGACACGAAGAGTGCGTGGTTACCCTGTTTCAAATCGCCGACAAGTTGCGCGGAACGCAACGGTGAATCCCGCCAAACGCAGCCTTCACCTTCGTTAAGTACACGGCCTTGCAATGTCCAACGCCCTTGGGTTGTAAGCAGCACGCCGTTTTCCGCCAGCTTGAGCAGCCGATTTTCCGTAATGACTTCTACCGTCGCCGAGAACGTACCCCGCCGCGTCATGACGTTGAAATCACGACTCGCACCGTTTACCAATTTCGCAGCAATGGGCGTTTCGCCTGCGAACGCGAAGGGAACCAGTGGAGTGGTGAGGGCGTGCACAGAACCGGCGCGCGTATCGGTCAACGTCATCCCCTCGCCAGCGAGTAACAAGATTGTGCGGTCTACATTTTCAAATCGTGAAAACGCACCATCGGAATTCACCTCCGCAATACTCACGCGCCAATCGAAATCCGCCATTGTCGCGCCGTGCGGAGAACAGGCAATTTCGCGCGTTCGTCCACCGCCGTTTTTCCACGGGGTGGAAGGGATATTTTTGAGAGATAAATGTGTAAACGTGCTCATTTTGCGCCGCAGGTATTTGTCGTTAAATGCCCTGTTTGTCTAGAAAAGAAGTTAGAAATGAACACTGAAACCTGCGGCGCAAAATCGGCATGTTTTCGCATTGATCTGCCTAAAAAGCATTGCTTTACGCAATCATCGGTAAATTCAATTTCTGCTTCTTCGCCGTTTCAATCGCGAGCGCATACCCCGCATCGGCATGGCGCATCACACCGGAGCCCGAGTCGTTCACCAGCACGCGTGCAAGACGTGCCGCCGCTTCTTCCGTGCCATCCGCTACGATCACCATGCCCGCGTGCTGCGAGTAGCCCATGCCCACGCCGCCACCGTGGTGCAAGCTCACCCAGGTTGCACCGCCGGCAGTGTTGAGCAAGGCATTGAGCAGTGGCCAATCGGATACCGCATCGGTGCCATCTTTCATCGCTTCCGTCTCCCGATTTGGGCTGGCCACTGAGCCGGTATCCAAATGATCGCGTCCAATCACAATCGGCGCCTTCAATTCGCCTCGCTTCACCATTTCATTGAACGCTAATCCCGCTAAGTGCCGTTCGCCTAAGCCGAGCCAGCAAATACGTGCCGGTAAACCTTGAAACGCAATGCGTTGGCGGGCTTTGTTGAGCCAGTTAATGGTGTGAGTTTTGTGTGGGAACAGCTCTTTGATTTTGGCATCGGTCTTATAAATATCTTCTGGATCACCCGAGAGCGCCACCCAGCGAAATGGGCCTTCACCCCGGCAAAACATCGGGCGAATGTAAGCGGGCACGAAGCCTGGAAAGTCAAACGCATCGGTCA
>JANMDS010000598.1:0-5941 GCA_031376405.1 Betaproteobacteria bacterium | reverse complement strand
TTGGAAAGCATGGACGGTTTGCATAACAAGATTGAAGAATATTACCGGCGTGATCAGCGGAACTGTGATGCGGAAAAAGATCGTCGTTTTGCCCGCGCCATCCATCGCAGCGGCTTCATAAAGCGAGGTTGGCACGTTTTGAAGTGCCGCTAGAAAAATGACCATCGATGAGCCGAATTGCCAGACGTTGAGGAGGACAATGGTCCAAATGGAGTGCTGTTCACTAGCTAACCACAAAATTGGCTCAAGCCCTACGGCGACCATTGCCTGATTGACTAGACCTTCTCTCGAAAAGATGAACCGCCACAAAATACTTACGGCAATGGAGCCCCCAAGGATGGAGGGCAAATAGAAGGCAGAACGAAAAAAGCCAATTCCACGCAGCTTGAAATTGAGAATTTGCGCCACCATCAATGCCGCCGCTAGGCGCAACGGCACAGTTAGCGCCACAAACATGAGTGTCACGCCAAGCGATTTTTTGAATAACTTGTCCGTGGTAATCATCTCTTTGTAGTTCTCAAGCCCGATAAATTTCGGCGGACTCATTAAATCGTACTGCGTGAAACTCAACGCGAATGACATGATGAAGGGGAAGAGCTTAAACAGCAACACCCCAATAAAGAATGGAAGTACGTAGAGGAACCCGAGCCTCCTGTTTTCATACATTACGAGGGTATCCATCTAAAACGGATGGAGCGCCATGCGGATCGTTGCCGCTCATGAAGGGACGTTGAGGAATAGCCTGCTCACTTCGCCCGTTTTTAGCGCCCCAGCACACGACTTTCCCCTTAAATTTGCTTCCTTGAGCTGAAATGTAGCATACTTATAAGATGTCTGACATCTAGAATGGGGACCACGTGAATTTGTTTCGTCGGTATTTTGTACAACGCGCCAGCATGGGCGGAGCGTTGGCGGCGGGCTTAGGCGCGTGCGCATCGTGGCGGTTGGTAGGGGAAAATATCCATTCGGTCGTCTCATCTGGTTACTCCGGCATGCCTGGAGCCCTCGTAGCCGGAATTGCGCACTTCCGCACGGTGAGTGAAGCGTTGGACGCCGCACCCGCAGCGCGCGCAGAGCCGTGGAAAATTCTGATACGCGAAGGTATTTATCGGGAGAAGTTGGAGCTTTCAAAGGCCAACATTCACCTCGAAGGAGAAGGCCCCTATCGCTCGCGCATTGTGTTCGACGCGTTTGCAGGACAAATTCGACCCAACTACCAACAGTTGTGGACGACACCGGGCAGTGCAACGCTGACCGTACGTGCGCCCGGGTGTGCGTTCTCGAACCTAACTATTGCGAACGACTACGATTATTTGACCAACGACGTAAAGCCCGAAACCGATCTAACACGCACGAACGATCCGCAAGCCGTTGCCTTGTTTCTTACTGCGGGTTCCGATGCACTGCGCGCAACAAACGTCTACTTCGAAGGCTTTCAAGACACATTGTTTGTGGATGCAGGACGAAGTTACTTTGATCGCTGCTCTGTCAGCGGGAACGTAGATTTTATTTTTGGCGCAGGTCAAGCGCTATTTGAGCGATGCACCATTGTTAGCCGTCCCCGCAAAAAGAAAAACATTTATCCGATCGGATATATCAGTGCACCGAGTACATCGTTGAGTACGCCGTATGGTTTGATTTTTCTTCGCTGCGACTTGGCTAAAGAAAGCGATCTTATCCCCGCGCGTTCTGTAGCCCTTGGACGGCCCTGGCATCCAGCGAAGCAATTTGCTGATGGGCGTTATGCAGATCCAGATGCGGTCGGCAGCAGTATTTTCCTACACTGCCATTTGGCTGACCATATAACAACGGATGGCTGGTTTTCGATGACAGGGCTACAAAAGCGCGGATCTAACAGAACGGTGTTTGAGGCGGGTAGCGGCCGCTTTTTTGAGTTTGAAAACAGCGGGCCGGGCGCATCATTCAACGCCCCACGAAGGCAACTCTCTATTGCAAACGCGGCGCTACTTATGAAATGGATTGATGCAACGCAGCTGCGCTCCGATACGATTAGTCTTAAATCGTATTCAATACATGCGGCGTAAAAACGGCATTTTCCAGGAGATATCTCCTGGAAAATGCCGTTTTTACGCCGCAGGGATCGGTGTTTTCTACGCGCCATGAATGATATTGCAGCATCCTTCACGGCGCGCGGAGGCGGTTAGAGTTTGTAGCGCACGCCTACAAGCACTTCCCTACCTGTTACGCTATGAACCACGGGGCTATCGCGCAGGCGACTTACAAATTGATCGTTTGCTTGGTTAGTGAGGTTTACGCCTTCTAATGTAACTTCAAAGTTTTTATTTACTTTGTACGAAACCGATGCATCAACGTTAAGTGAACTATTTTTGCCTTCGACATCGTTATTATTTTGCCCTGGCACACGGGTGATGAATCCACCGCGATAGGAACCGGACACACGGGCGCTAAGGCGTCCGTCATCGTAATACAACGTACCATTTACTGATTTTGGTGACAGATTAACTAAATCATCCGTAACGGTAACGGCGCTCGTTGGCGAGACTTGGTACTTGATTTTCGATTTAACGTAGGTGTAGTTAAACAGTGTGCCGAAATTTTTCAAACTGCCGGGTAAGAACGTAAACGGTTGCTGGTAGTTGAATTCGAAGCCCGTTAGTTTCCCGCCCTCGGTATTTATAGGCGTGGTCACTGCAAAGTTTTCAGTGCCATTTAAGTTTGCCGGCAGAAGCGAAAGCGGCAAACCTGTTTGGTTGTAAGGCATCGTCACTTGAAGAGTTTGGATGTACGTGCCGATATTTTTTTGGAACAAACCAAGACCAATAAACGCATTTTTCCCAAAATACCATTCGAAGCTCGAGTCAAACGTTGTTGCACGAAACGGCTTCAAAAGCGGATTTCCGCTGGTCACTGTTAGCGTACCGGTTGTTGCAACCGTCCCGCCAGGTGACAACAAACCCAATTGTGGTCGCGCCATCACTTTTGCTGCCGCTAAGCGCACGACTAGATCACGCGTAACGTCAACCGCGAAGTTTGCAGAAGGCAAAAAATCATCGTAAGCATTGGTAACCGACACCAATGTGCCGCCTCCCGTGGCTTGGTAGCCGGACGCTTCCTGCTCGGTTTGAACATAGCGCGCACCGAAATTGCCGCGCACCGTGCGGCCCCAGAGCTTGTTGTTGAAATCAACCATAAAAAACGCACCCTGGTCGTTTTCAATCACTGCACGGTTATTGCCGCGCGCAGCCCCGTTCGTTATCGACGACAGCGTGAAATCACCAGGTCCGCCTGCGGGTCCGCTGACGATGCAGTTACAGTAAATGTTGTAGGCTTGAGCGATGGCGTCCAGGTTCGGGATGATCCACGCAGTAGTCGCGCCGCCTGGTAAATTTTGACCGCGTCCGAAGCCGGATATTTTTGTGGTTAGACTTGCTAGCGTCGTCCCGGCAGGTGGCGAGAAAATCGTATCACTTTGGTTTACTCGACGAAATTCGTAGGTATTGAAATCATATTTCTTAAGATTTGCACCCGCTTTAATCGCCCAGGTATCTGGCACGACATCCCAAACAAAATCAAATGTGGCTGTGTCGATGCGGGTGGTTGCGCCCTGCGGACGAATGCGAATTTCACTTGATGTTGTGTTGGGAATTGAAATCGGCTGTGTGCCCGAGGCCACTTGCGGCACACCGATAATTCCGAGTCCACCGCCTGGTTGCGACACATCGATTGGTATCGTTATAAGCGGCTTGCGGTCATCGCTCCTAAAGTCAATCGTGTATCCGTTTACGTTCAACGCATCAAACGTAGTCGTTGTTTGAATCGGATTTCGAAATTTCGACTCCGAGCGACCGATGGAGGCGTTTAAACGCAAGGTCTCGCCGAACTGTTGTTCAAGCGAGAGCGTGGGTTGCGTAAAGGTGGTGGAGAGTTGATCGAAGCGTGACTCGGCGCGGATGTCAACACCATTGAAAACCCCGTACTGCAGGTTGCCGTTCGGCGAGTAGATTGCATCGACCACGCTGGTCTGGGGTTTTCCGCCTTGCGTAGCGGTGCGGCTAAATGATAAGGCTTGCAAGAAATTTTCCTGCCGTGTTGCATCCAACTTTGAATACAACATATCGAGCGTGAGCAAGGTTCCATCACGCGGACGAATCTGTAAGGAGCCGGTCACTCCTGTACGGTCTTGATCATGGGTTAATCGACCGTAACGGGGACTCCGCGGATGGAAGTTAGTAGCGCTACTCGCAGCAGTGTAGGCCGCAATATTTGCAGGTGTTCCTGCCAAACGCGTAACGCCTTGGGCTGCTGGCCCGCATGTGGTTGCAGTTGATGTAGTCGGATTTGCTGGAGTAACACCGGTGGGGGCGCACCAACCACCGGAAGAAGGGCCGTTGTCCCAGCGAACGGAGCTGAATCCCTCCTCATACAACGAACGCTTCGAAAATGCCCCAGAGATGAGCGCACCGACTTTTCCATCTGCCCACACGTCGGAGAGCAAGAAGGACGCGCGTGGATCAACCTTGCCAGAAAGGTCGTTATATCGCCCCTTGATGGCTACGGAGCCGCGAAATCCCTTGGCATCAAAGGGCCTTCCCGTTTGTAAATCCACCGTGGCGCCGAGGGAGCCTTCGTCGACATCGGCCGACGCGCTTTTCCGAACGGTAATGGAGCTAAAAAGTTCTGAGGCAAATACGTTGAAATCAAATCCTCGGGAACGGTTGTTACCGCCCGAGCTGTCCGTTCCGCCCGTGCTGGCTTGGGCTTCAAGGCCGTTTATGCGTATCCGTGTGAAATCGAGCCCTAAGCCCCGAACGGTAATGTTGCGACCTTCGCCGGCATCGCGATCAATCACCACACCGGGCACGCGTTGCAGCGATTCGGCCAAATTGGTGTCGGGAAATTTACCGATGTCTTCCGCTTTGATGACATCGACAATCGCGTTTTCTTCACGCTTTTTGTTCAGGGCGCTTTCTAGCGACGAGCGAAAGCCCGTAATCACAATCGTTTCAACTTTTTCGCTTGTCGCGCCTGTTGACTGCACGGCAGCGGGCGCGGGTGTCGGCTTAGGCTGCTCAGCGGGTTGTTGGGCATGCGCTTGACCGATCATGGCCAGGATTGCAGCGGCGATTGGCCGTAATCGAACTCTAGTCGTTGTATTCACGTTCACTTCCTCCATTTAATCTCAGTACGCATGCACGACGGCATCGGACGATCCGACATTGTCGGTTCGCCGTGCTACCTCATTATTTGGGAAATATATCACAGTCATCACATGTCAGACATCTTGTTTGATGAAAAATGTGCTTGTGACACCCCGTTTTTAAATTAGGTGGGTTCAGTAACCCGGCGCAAGCGTTCGCGGCTATTAGTCAGATGAACCCGCATCGCCGCTCGTGCCGATTCTGAATCCTGGCGCTCGATCGCCTCGTAAATGAGCCGATGCTCACGATTAACGCGGTCAAGATAGGCCGTCTTGTCTTCTTTGGCGATCTTCGGTGAGTTCACGCGCGCGCGCGGGATCACCGTGGTACCCAAATGTCGCATGAGCTCGAAGAAGTGGGGGTTTTGCGTCGCCTCGGCTACCGAAAGATGAAAGCGAAAATCCGCTTCGAGCGTTTCTTCACCTCGCTCGGCGCGTAGCGTAAAGTCGCCAATCGCGTCGCTCATCTCTTTGAGTTGCCGCAAGTTTCTGCGCCCGGCGGCGAGTCCAGCAGACTCCGTTTCGAGGCTGACCCGCAGCTCCATAACGTGGATGAGATCGACTACTGTTTCTACATCGACACGATCAATCCGAAAGCCCTGCTCTTCTGGGAGGTTTTCGCTGACGAAACTGCCAATGCCGTGTTGGGTTATGACGAGGCGGGCTTGTTGCAGTCTGGAAATTGCTTCGCGAACGACAGTGCGGCTTACCCCGTGTTCGTTCATGATTTCAGCCTCGGTGGGGAGGCGCATGCCCACCACG
>JANMDS010000588.1:0-2063 GCA_031376405.1 Betaproteobacteria bacterium | reverse complement strand
TTTGAAGGCATCGACGGCGCGGGCAAGTCTACCCATATCGCGGCGACGGTGGCGCAGTTGCGTGCGGCGGGGCGGGAGGTTACGCAAACGCGCGAGCCTGGTGGTACACCACTGGGCGAAACGTTACGCGGGCTTTTTTTGAACGAGGCGATGGCGCCGACGACCGAGCTACTTTTGGCGTTTGCCGCGCGGCGGGAGCATTTGGAAAAGGTGATTTGGCCTGCGCTCGCGCGAGGGGCGTGGGTGGTGTGTGATCGGTTTACCGATGCAACGGTTGCGTATCAAGGGTTTGGGCGGGCGTTGGGGGCTGAGCAGGTGGATACTTTGGCGGCGTTTACGCATCCGAATTTCGCGCCGGATTTAACGCTCTGGTTTGATGTATCCCCGCAAATTGCTGCCCAGCGCTTGGCCGCGGGCAGGGCGGAGTCGGATCGGTTTGAGCAAGAGCACACCGCATTTTTTGAACGGGTTCGGGCGGGGTATGCGTCGATTGCCGCGCGTGAGCCGCAGCGGGTGAAGCGCTTGGATGGTGAGGCTTCGTTGGAGGTGGTGGCGGGTGACGTTAGGAAGCTTGTGAGGGCTTTGCTTTGAAGTTATTTTGTGCGGGCAGCGGTTGTTCCCTCACCCCAGCCCTCTCCCAGAGGGAGAGGGGGCTCTGCTTAAGATGATCGCCCGCCCTTTTCCGTGGCACACCCCTGCGCTGCAAACCCTCCTGCACGGCGCGTTCGGGCATCACGCGTGGCTGCTCGTGGGGCCCCCGGGCGCGGGCACGAGCGAGCTGGCGATGGGTTTTGCAGCGGCGCTCCTGTGTCGCACGCCGGACGCGGGGCAGGCTTGTGGAAAGTGTGAATCTTGCCACTGGTGGCAAGCGGGCCTGCACCCGGATTTGCGCGTTCTCACCCCCGATGAGCAAGGCGAAGACGATGAGGTGCAAAAGCGCAAGGAAATCAAGATTGATGCGGTACGCGCGCTGATGGATTGGGCCTACTCTTCGGCGCATGCGGGGGCAAAAGTGGTAGTGGTGAACCCCGCCAATACGCTCAACAGCAATGCTGCCAATGCCCTGTTGAAATTGCTAGAGGAGCCACCGCCCGCAGTGCGATTTATTCTGACTACCAACGATCGAAAACGGATTCCGGCTACGGTGCTCTCACGCTGCGTGAGTTTCCCTGTGCCGCTGCCATCGGCGCAGCGTGCGAGTGAATGGCTAAAAAGCGAAGCCATTCCTGCGGCGCAAATTGGTTTACTGCTTGCACAAGCGGGCGGATTGCCGTTGCAGGCTAAAGCGCTTGCTGACGACACCATGCAAGCGCTTCGGCAGAAGTTTTTGGAAGCGCTCTCTTCGCCCCGCGAGCTCTCTGCGCTCACGTGGGGCGATGCCATTGAGCGCGTGGGCAAAGCCGAAAAACGCGATGCGCTTTCGAACTACTTGGATTGGCTAATCGCGTGGACGCACGATGTTTCTGCAGTTAAAGCGGCAGGCTTGCCACGGTACAACCCGGATTTCACACCTTCTATCGAAAAATGTGCCAAATCCTTGCACACTATTGGTTGTTTCCGATATTATGCAAATCTCATAAGACAAAAACGTTTAGTACAGCACCCGCTCAACGCTAGGTTAGTGTTGGAAGATGTACTGATTGGCTATAAGAATTTAGTAGTCGCCATTTAAAGTAGGAACGAATCATGAGTGAAGGCAGCACAATCGTCGCCGGTGGCGGCGGCAGGCCCGGCGTACTCTCGCTCAACATCCGCGAGCGCACAGCGCTCTACACCGCGTATATGCCTTGGGTGGAAGGCGGTGGCATTTTCATCCCTACGGCGCGCCCTTATAAATTAGGCGACGTAGTGTTTATGTTGCTCTCGCTCATGGACGACGCAAATCGTTTGGCCGTGCAAGGAAAAGTGGTGTGGGTTACGCCTGCGGGTGTGCAAGGCAACCGCGCACAAGGCATCGGGGTGCAGTTCACGCGAGACGATACGGGCATGAGCGCCAAAAATAAAGTGGAATCCATTCTGGGTGGCTTGTTAGCCCAGCAACGCGCCACCCACACTATGTAAGC
>JANMDS010000584.1:0-1568 GCA_031376405.1 Betaproteobacteria bacterium | reverse complement strand
CTCCCCCTCGCGCTCGAAATATTCCCTGATCGAGCAACCCAAGCGCTGCTCAATCAAATGATCCGAGTCCATGAAAGAAGCCGACAACTTGCGAGCAAGCTGCCGGCCCACTGTGGACTTACCGGAACCGGGAAGGCCGATAAAAATGATCACACGAAGAAGACTTAGCGTGCAGCAGCGCGATCAGAAACCATTCGCGGCGTGATGAAAACAAGCAATTCTTGTTTGTTAGCAGTGCGGCTTTTGTTCTTAAACAGATTGCCAACTCCTGGAATATCACTCACAAAAGGAACTCTCGTTTCAGTATTCGTTTCAATCAGCTCAAAAATACCACCGATAACAACAGTGCCCCCATTTTCGATAAGCACTTGAGTCTTGACGTGTTTTGTATTGATGGCAAAACCTGCAGCCGTCGCTTGGCCTACGCTATCCTTATTGACGTCTACATCCAGGATGATGTTTCCTTCAGGCGTGATTTGCGGGGTCACTTCAAGTTTCAAATTAGCCTTTCGGAATGCAATAGAAGTTGCACCACTGGCAGTTGCTACTTGGTATGGCAGTTCCGTACCTTGCTCAATCAAGGCCTTGGTTTGATCCGCAGTGATAACTCTTGGGCTAGAAACGATCCGGCCTTTACCGTCGCCTTCGAGAGCTGATAACTCCAAATTCAGCAATCTGCTGCCTGCGGAGTTAAATAGCAATAAACCAAGAGATGCAGCATTAAATCCATTCTGACCGGATGCTGGCATATTGAAAAAATCAGCAGTCCCCCCGAAAGTTGAGTTGCCGGGCGTGAACTGGCCCCCATTAACGCCAGTCTGTTGAGGTGTACCAATATAGCTTGGGCCCCAGTTAATCCGCGATCCATTTCCTAAACTTCCACCAGAACCGAAGTTAGCGCCGCCCAGTTTTACGCCCAGAGATCGACCAAATTGATCAGATGCCTCCACAATGCGTGCTTCGATCATCACTTGACGCACAGGAACATCCAGCTTTGCGATCAAGGCCTGGACTTCTTCGAGCTTGCTTGGGATATCAGTGACGAAGATTTGATTGGTGCGGGGCTCAGCGATCACACTGCCACGCGCGGAAAGAAGCCGGGTTGCATTCGCGCCCGATCCCGTTGAAGTGCCGAGTTGCGCAGCAATGTCTGCTGCTTTGGTGTAATTGAGTTGGATGGCTTGCGAGCGCACCGGCTCCAAAGTTTGCAGCGCAGCTTTGGCCTCAAGCTCTTGCTTTTCCTTAGCTGCCAATTCATCCTTGGGTGCAATCCACAGCACATTGCCATTCTTGCGCATGCCCAAGCCTTTTGCTTGCAAGATGATGTCTAAGGCCTGATCCCAAGGCACATCCTTGAGTCGTAACGTCACTGCTCCGCTCACTGAATCTGATGTGACGACGTTAAAGTTCGTGAAATCGGCAATGACTTGGAGCAGCGAACGAACTTCAATGTTTTGGAAATTCAGAGATAACTTCTCGCCGCTGTATCCAGGGCCTTGAGTCAGCTTGGTAGGATCAATTTTTAGCTGGCGCACTTCAAGTACAAATTGATTGTCACTTTGGTAAGC
>JANMDS010000578.1:0-9373 GCA_031376405.1 Betaproteobacteria bacterium | reverse complement strand
CGAGCGCGAGCTCATAGCCTCGGCTATCGCCGCTCCACACATGTAACGCGCTAGCTTTCGGCGCGTCGGTAAGCGCTGCACTCACGCCCAAACGCGTTGCCGGGCGCACCAGGGTTGACGACACCGCTGCGTTCGCCACTGCGACGCGCTGCGTCAGCTCCGCACCGAGCAAAATCATCGCCCCCGCGCTCGCTGCCGCCACCCACAGCGGACGGGGTGCGACGAATCGTTGCGTGAGCGTCGCCAACAAACCAAGCGCGAACACCGCCGCCGCAGCCAACCACGGCGCGAGCCATACCCGGCGGGCCTTGGCGGTATGTTCTTCGCCAGCCGTCGCACGGGAAAGTGCCGATTGGAACGGGCGGGCCAGCATTTCGAAACGCTGTGCCGAAGAGCCTGAAACGGTTGCGATGGAGATCAAATTCAACGGCACATTGCTGGTGTGCCCCGCTGCGATGCCGATGCCCGAAATGGTGCCGCGCCAGCCGCGATGACTCGCCACCCGCACGCTCTCCGACAGTGCCACGCCTGGCTCCAACTCCATGCGTTGGGTAATGGAAGGCTCCACGCTATTGCGCCAGATGAGCGCAATCCGGTGCCCCAGATCCCGATCAATAAAGTTGAGCTCGAGCACCGGCAGCTGCGCCGCGGGCAATGCTAAATTTTCGATGATGGCAATGCTCGGCGAACGCTGCGCGCCGGTCTCACGCGTAGGCAATGTGAGCGCCCGCCCGAGCGTGCGCCGCTCGAAGCCACGCGCGTTCAACGTATCGCCGTACCAAATAGTTTCGAGCGTCGGTTTCGCGTCACCACCGGACGATACCCAAAGCGCGACGGCCAAAACAAATGCGCCGACCAGCAACAGTGCCACGCGCAACGGATGTAGCGCGAGCCAATCGCGCCAAGAAGAAGTTGAAGCCATACCCCGCATTGTACGAAGGGCGGTTGGAGGCACCATTATTTTGGCGCTGCGCGTTTAAACCTGCGGCGCGAAATACGTGTTTTTCCAGGATAATCTCCTCAAAAACGATCCATTTTTCAGGAGATAAAACCAACCACATACCGTTTTTACGCCGCAGGTTTTAGGATACCGAGCGCGCCACCTCTTCGGCAAATCCGCAATAATGGCCGTTGTTCGAATAAAAGTTAAAAACTATGTGTGGCATCGCAGGATTTATAGATAGTCACCGGGGCGTCGGCAATATAGAAACCACCGCGAAGACGATGACCGGGCGCATCGTTCATCGTGGGCCCGACAGCGATGGGCATTGGTTTGATGCGGAGCACGGTGTGGCGCTGGGGCATCGTCGGCTGAGCATTGTTGATCTTTCGCCTGCGGGCGCGCAGCCGATGCAAAGCCACGATGGCCGCTACGTGATGGTCTATAACGGCGAAATTTACAACCACAATGCGGTGCGCAAACTCGTGGACGCGGCCAGCGCAACCCCGATTGCCTGGCGCGGGCATTCCGATACCGAAGTGATGCTAGAGGCGTTTTCGCGCTGGGGCGTGGAAGCGTCGTTGAAAAAAATGGTGGGCATGTGGGCTTTTGCGTTGTGGGATCGGCAAGATAAAACGGTAACGTTTTCGCGCGACCGTATGGGCGAAAAACCGCTTTACTACGGATTTGTAAAGGGCGCACTGCTATTTGGCAGCGAGCTCAAGAGTTTTACCGCATTCCCTGGCTTTAATCAGAAAACGGATCTGGGCTCACTTGCCCTCATGCTGCGTTACTCCTGCGTGGGCGGCACGCGCTCGATCTTCGAGGGCATCCACAAGCTTGCGCCCGCATCGAGCGTAACGTTTACGCAAGCGCAGTTGCGTGGTGCGCAAATACCCGCTGCGCAGCCCTACTGGAGCTTGCACGATACGGTGGAGGCCGCACCCTTTGCCGGCACGCCGGAGGAGGCGGTGAACGCAGTGGAGCGAAGCTTAAGCACGGCCATCGCAGATCAGATGATGGCCGATGTGCCGGTTGGTGCATTTTTGTCAGGCGGAATCGATTCATCTACTGTAGTGGCGCTTATGCAGAAGTTAAGCGCACGGCCTGTGCGCACGTTTTCCATTGGGTTTCACGAAAAAGGCTACAACGAAGCCCAGCACGCGAAGGCAGTAGCCGAGCATCTCAAAACGGACCACACCGAGCTGTATCTCACCGCCGATGAAATGCGCAACGTGGTGCCGAAATTGCCTGCGATGTACGATGAGCCGTTTGCCGATGCTTCGCAGATTCCTACGTTTTTGGTCTCACAGATGACCGCTAAGCACGTAACGGTGAGCTTATCGGGCGATGCCGGAGATGAGCTTTTTGCAGGCTACAGCCGACACGGTTACTCACAGCAAGCGTGGGACAAGATTACCGCCGTGCCGCGCCCGCTGCGACGCGCGTTCGCGGGTGGGGTAGATGCAGTACCGAATAGCGTATGGGATGCCGCGTTCGCCTTGCCACGGGCGCTGGCGCCTGCGAGCAAAAAACGCTTTTTTAGCGCGGCGAAATTGCATCAGTTGGCCGATATGGTGGGCACAAAAGACGAAATGGAGCACTACAGCCGTTTCGTTTCAATGTGCGATCCCGCTTCGCTCCTAAGTGGCGTGGCCGAGCCGCTCAGCATTCAGCGCGATTTCGCGAACTGGCCGAACACGCAAGGTGGTGGTTTGGCTACGCGCGTGGCCGCCGTGGATGCGTTGAGTTATCTTGTTGACGATATTTTGGTGAAGGTCGACCGCGCAAGTATGGCCGTGAGTTTAGAGTCGCGCGTGCCCATGCTCGATCACCGCTTTGTTGAGCTGGCATTCTCCATTCCGCAATCCATGAAGCTACGTGATGGGCAAAGCAAATGGGCGTTGCGACAAGTGCTCTACAAACATGTACCCCGCACACTTGTAGACCGTCCGAAGCAAGGCTTCGGTGTGCCGCTTGGGGAGTGGTTGCGCGGGCCGCTTCGCGAGTGGGCAGAAGCGTTTTTATCGCCGCAATCGCTTACCCAGCACGCGCCGTTTAATGTGAGCGCCGTTCAAGCGCTTTGGCGCGCGCACTTAGCGGGGGAGAAAGACCACTCGCCAGCACTATGGAATACGCTGATGTTTCAAGCGTGGGCGGAGAACAACGCGGTAAGCGGCTGATTCATTTATGAAAAATGAATGTCGCGCATTTGCGAATTTCTGAAAAATATTATGTCGCCATAGCCTTACATGTATTTTTGGCACACATTTAATCCGTAATGCATGAGAAAAATACGTTTGGATAGAGAGCGAATGCATTTAAACTTCGTCCAGACTACCTGATTTAGTTGTTCCGGACGTTGAGCTACCGTTCAACGCAACACCGGTTCAACAGGTCAAGGCGCAAAAGACGTCTTAGTGAGTCGCCCGATAAAAACTCTTTAGCCGGAGCGTCAAATGTCAGCCAGGATACAGGTCGCGATCAACGCGCATGAGCAGGAAGATTCGTTCAAAATTCGCCATCGCGTTTACTGCGAAGAGCAGGGCTGGGAGCGCACCGCTGCCGACCAAACCGAAAGCGACCATTACGATGCGCACGCTACCCACGTGGTCTTGCGCGACGAACGCAGCGTGGCGCTCGGTACAGTACGGCTTATTCCCGCGAGCACCGCGGCGTTGTTCGTTGTATTGCCGATAGAGCGTTGTTTTGGTCTCTCGCTTTCGAAAATTTTCCCCGAACAAACATTGCCCGATCGGCGCCGCATCGCAGAAGTTTCTCGGCTTGCGGTGTTGCCTGAATATCGGCGAATGCTCAATTTGCCTGAGCCTACTACAAAAGACGCGTTCCCTGCTGCGATGCGGTTTTGTGCAGTTCAACTTTTCTTAGGTGCGCTGGCTGCCGCCCACAAACAAGGCGCGCATTCATTGGTAATGTTGATGGAACCTAAACTCTTTCGCTACCTGCGTGCATTGGGTTTTCGGCACTCTTACGCCGGTCAGTCGGTAGACCATCACGGATTGCGTATCCCCATCATTGCGCATATCGATGGAGTTATGCAATCATTGCCCCCTGCTCTGGCTTCGGAGTTCAAACGTATCGCGGGCTAAAGCCCACACACGGGTGAGCTTCCTCCTCACTCGTGTCGTCATATCCATTCAACTATTCCGAAGCGTTTTCTCGTAACATTGGCTGGGTTACCCGAGCCGAGCAAGTGCTGCTGTCCTCCAAGCGCGTGGCCATTGCAGGCGTAGGCGGTGTCGGCGGATTCCATGCACTGGCGCTGGCGAGACTTGGCATTCAAAAATTTTCCCTTGCAGACCCCGATGCGTTCGAGTTGGTGAACTTCAATCGCCAAGCCGGTGCAACGATGAGCACGATCGGCGCGCGCAAAGTAAACGTAGTGGGAGCGCAAATCAAAGACATCAATCCGGACGCGGATGTTCACGAAATCGACGGCGCAATTGATGAAAGTAACGTTGATTCATTTTTACGCGACGCAGACATCTACATCGATGGATTAGATTTTTTCGCATTCGATGCGAGGCGTTTAGTATTCGCACGCTGCCGTGAGCTCGGTATTCCGGTGGTAACGGCAGCACCGCTCGGCATGGGCGTGGCGGTGCTCGTGTTTTTACCTGACTCACTCAGTGCAGATGACTACTTCGGGTTTGCGAAAACACCTCGCAGTCAATGGCCGTTGCGATTTCTTATTGGACTCGCACCCGCAGTGCTTCAAAGAAGTTATGTAGCCGACCCAACCGCTGTTGATTTCGCCTCGCAGCGCGGGCCTTCTACGCCGATGGCGTGCTTTCTATGCGCAGGGGTAGCCGCAACCGAAGCGCTCAAAATTATGCTCAAACGCGGTAAGGTGCGTCCCGCGCCGCACGGGTTTCAATTCGATGCGTACCGCCAGCGTTTCGTTCGCACTTGGCGACCGCTCGGTTATCGCAATCCCTTGCAAGCACTGACCTATGCCTTGGCTCAGCGGCAGCTTGAACATATCGGGTCAAAGTAAGCAGTCGAAGACGCGGCTATTTTTTTGCTACGAAATCGTAGGTATTCCCAGCAACATCTTCGAACACAAACTGAAAGCCTGTATCGAGTACGCGTTTGCGTATATCGGCATGTTCATAAGGCGTGACCAAAATGCCCTTTTTAATCCCCCAATCGTTGATCGATTGCGAGATCGATTTCAAAATGTTTGGACCTCGCGGAAACAACAATACATTGGCGGCGAAGGTGCCACCGGGCGCAAGTACGCGGTATGTTTCTTTAAGCGCTGCATTCAGATCGGGGAAGCAGTGAACCGAGTTTGCGATATTGATGGACGAGAAATGATTGTTGGGAAAGGTTAGCGCGCCCGCATCGCCATGCTGGACCGTTACTCGGCGTTCGTCTTTGAACCGAGCGCGCGCGCCGCCCAACATGGATTCAGCGTAGTCCACACAAGTGATACTGGCCGGAAACGGGAGTCGTTTGAGAGCTCGCCAGCCGAGCGCGAGTTTGGTTAGGGTTGCGGTGCCACAGGCCAGCTCAAGATGGTTATTCGACATGTTATTGCCGAAAAGTTTGAGCTGCCGCCACAAGCTACTGCGATAGGCGAAAGTCAATATCATGGCGCCACGCACATCGTAAAACCACGGTGGTGAGGAGTACGCTTTCGCGATTTTTTCTAGATCGGGCGGATTCATTGCAGGCTCTTTTAAAGACGTGGTTCGTTCACGCTCCCGCAAAGTGTAAAAGAGGCGCACCTTAAGAGCAAGGTGTTGGCACTCAGGCTAGCCGAGCTGCTCAACGCGGTTGCGAATGCCGTGCTCTTCTTTTTTCGAGAAAAAATAGGGATAAAGCGAAACGGTCGTGCTGCCCAAATCAGATTTGCCGCCGAAAAGTTCAATCTGCTCATCGACAAAGCCGAGTCGCAGGCGAAGCAGCACGGCTGGGGCATGCACACGTTCACATATTTTCTGTTCGCCAGCCCGCTCAAAACCTAACATCCGACGATAAAACGGTTCGTGCCGTGGGTTCACTTCGATAAATACATCATCAACACGGTTTAGCTGCCGACCGTACACATACGCTATGTGGAAAAGCGAGGCCAAAATCCACTTTGAACCTTCTTTTGTATCGACGGCTAATTTGGTAAGTTCGCAGACTTTGCGCCCCTGCGCCCGAAGCACATCCACTTCTGTTTTGTACATCTCGTCTACCAGCAATCCTTGCGGCGAATCGAGACCAAGTGAGAGCGTGCCTAATGTGCCTTGTTCGTTCGAAGCAACGAGGGTGATGCGCGAGGGTGTGGCACTCGCGCTGAGTGGTACCTTGCCCGTAACATAGCCGCGCCACGCGTACATTTTTTGGATGAGCATATTCGCCGAGCTGCGTCGCCCTTGCGTATCGGCAAGCCGAATTTTGAACTCTCTGCGCTGCACCGCTTCCCCCACACCGCTTTCGTTTTGCCCTTGATCGAGAACGAATGACTTTAAGTTTTTCTTTTTCGCAGCCGAGCCAACAATGGTTCGCCCCATCATTTCGGAGTCTGCTTGGCGATCATTTCTAGTGTTCATAAGTTCAAAATCATTCTACGCGCAGCAGCACTAACGCGCTCGTACCGTTTGCGCAGACTGCATAGATGACTTTCTACATTTTTGCGAAGAAAAAAAATGGCTCACTTGGAGCCATTTTTTCGCAAACTAAAAGCTTATTGCTTACGACGGGCGATGCCGAGCGCTGCGAAGCCTAGGCCGAACAACACAACGATACCTGGAGTTGGGGCTGCGAAAAATGCATTGCCCGAGCCATTGATAGTGCCCGTAAACGGCAGTGGTGAGCCATTTGAAACTTGGGTCAAATTACCGTTGAAGTCGATAATCATGTGGAACGGGTTGGGGTTAACGAAATACGCGCTGCCCGCTGGGGTCAGAAGCCAATCAGCGAAGATACCTTCGAAGTCGCCGTTAGCAAGGCCTGGGAAAATATGACCTTGAGCTGATCTTAAATCAGTTGCAGTACCTAACAACTTGTCGTCACCAATGTTTCCACGCACTACTGTGCCGGACCCAGATCCAGGCAACGTTAGTGTGGTGTCTGCGGAGGAGTCAAGGTAAAGTGAAATGGAAGCCGGTGAAACAGGGTTATAGAGCAAACCGCCCGCACCATCAGTACCGATTGTGCCGTTGAAGTTAAACAACCCGTAGAGCTTGTAACCTGTCGCGCCAAATCCGTTGAGCTGGGTAAGCTGGGTTACGCCGTTATTCAGGAATCCAGTAAACGTGAGAAAACCGGACTCGGTGAAAAGTCCCGTGCCACCAAGCGCAGCAAGACCGCCCGATGTGATCGTTTCTTGATGGTCGAAATTGATCCGTGTCGCGGTGACGGCGTTGGGCACTGAACCCACGACCGAACCTTCTTGAACCGTAAACGGAAGCCCGTTAGCCATTGAGATGGATGCAACAGAGGCGACTGCGGTTGCCAAAAGTGCTTTGCTTACTGCATTTAATAAATTTTTCATAAATTTCTCCGAAAACAATTCCCAAATTAAAAATATTATCTTTCTTCTGGCTCTTTAACAAAAGCAATAACAATGCCAGAAAAAGGAAGATGATAATTAACAGTAGCTTAGCGATTATATGTAATTGAAAATTTGGAAAAATTGGGGTGCGATGTAAAAAATTCCGACAAATTGAGCTTACCTAAATGCACCCAAATCCCACTTGCGCCGTGATTTACTCAAATCCGCCGCTCGCTCACGGGCGCAATACCAAGCATTTCGCGGTATTTGGCCACCGTTCTGCGCGCCACCAACACTCCTTGCGCGCCGAGCAATTCTGCGAGCGTGCTGTCGGTCATCGGTTTTTTGCAATCTTCTGCTGCAACCATTTGCTTGATCATCGCTTTTATAGCGGTTGAAGAGGCCGAGCCGCCCACGTCGGTGGCCACGCCGGAGCCGAAAAAGTATTTGAGCTCGAACACCCCGCGCGGAGACGACATAAATTTCGAACTTGTGACTCGCGAAATCGTGCTTTCGTGAAGCGACAACTCGTCGGCAATTTCGCGTAAGGTCAGTGGGCGCATCGCGATATCGCCATGGTCGAAAAAGGCCTGTTGCCTATCCACTATGGCCTGCGAAACGCGCTGAATGGTGGCAAACCGCTGCTCAACATTTTTAATGAGCCAGCGGGCCTCTTGCAATTGCGCAGACATGGGTGTCGTGCGCCCCGCCTTGTTAGAGGCCAAAATACTCGCGTAGATACTGTTCACACGCAGCTTCGGCATGGTGGACGGATTTAACTGCGCAACCCAGCGCCGACGGGATTTGCGAATGATGACATCGGGCGTGACAAACGTGGCGACATCATCGGCAAAAGGAGAGCCCGGTTTGGGCGTCGTTTTTTGGATGAGCGTTATCGCCGCGCGATAGTCTTCATCTTCCATTTGTAGCGCACGCTTGATGCGCAAAGTATCTTTGGCGAGCAGGCTATCAAAAAAGTCGGTGACGATAGACAGCGCATCGACCTGCGCCACGGTTTCTGGCATCGCGCGCAACTGCAGCGCAATGCATTCGGGCAACGTGCGCGCGCCTACTCCCGTAGGGTCGAATGTTTGTAGCTGCGCCACGGCCGCTTCCCAGAGCGGGATAGATACTTGCGGGGCCAAGTTACCCGACGATTCTGCGAGCATGAAATTAATCTCATCGCGGCTAATGGCGAGCATGCCCCGCTCGTCCACTGCTTCGATCAGCATCTTTAGTAGCGTAATGACGTCCTCGTCCGCGCGCACCAACGCAACTTGATCGAGTAGGTGATCGCGCAAGGAAACCGAGGTGGCTTGCTGAAACGTTTGCTCGTCATCGTCGCCTGTTTCTGGCGAGCTCGGCCACTCTTCTGCGCTCGCCCGCTCATCGAGCTCAAACTCCGCGGACTCTTGCGCGGATTCGGATGTGGCGCCAGATTCACTCTCCGCCCCAACATCGTCGCTTGTTTTTACTTCTGCAAAATCACCCTCCTCGCTGGTTGTTTTTTTTGTAAGCGGCGCTGCATCTTCACCGTCTTCGGTAAGGGGTTCGGTCATTTCCAGAAGTGGATTATCGGCCAGCATCTGGTTGATTTCTTGCTGCAACTCAAGCGAGCTCAACTGCAGCAATCGTATTGATTGCTGCAACTGTGGCGTCAGCGCCAAATGCTGCGAAAGCTTGAGTTGAAGTGTAGGTTTCATCCGCGATTGGTAGGCGGCTAGAGCCGGAAATGTTCGCCCAAATACACTTTGCGTACGTTCGGATCGTCGATGATCGCCTCGGGCTTGCCTGAGGCGAGTACGCGGCCTTCGCTAATGATGTACGCGCGATCGCAAATGCCCAAGGTTTCGCGCACATTGTGGTCGGTAATCAACACACCGATGTCTCGCTCGCGTAGGTAACGCACAATTTTTTGAATA
>JANMDS010000577.1:0-7247 GCA_031376405.1 Betaproteobacteria bacterium | reverse complement strand
GTTTCAGTGAACGGAGTAATCGGGAACAAAACGTCCGCATAATTCTGTGCTGCGGTTTTGTGTGTTACGCAAGCGATCACGGTGGCGGCGTTTTGCAAAGCTGCGTTCAAATCAGCCCCGGCTGCGCAATCGAGCTCCGGCTCAAGATTCCACAAAATTGCGGCTTTGGGTGGTTTGGCCAATACCTGCGGCGCAGTTTCACCCACTGCGCCCACAATGTAGGCGCCAACCGTATTACCTGCGGGAGCAAATCTGCCCCATTTTGCGCCGCAGGTATTCGCTAATTTCTGCACGGCCAACTCGATCGCTCCTGCGCTCGCGCAATTCAGCGCGAGTTCGCCCAAGAAGATGGCTACATTTTTACCGCTCGCGAGCGACGTAGCGATTTCATCATTTGCGCTGGTGTTCGCTGCGGCAGCGCCAGCCTTACGCTGCTCAACATTCGCTGCAATTGCGTTGATCGTATCAGCGATTGCTGAGGGCCGCACGATCGCTTTCGCCACGACGGGCATCAGCGGATCGTCGTCAATCGGATTTACAAACGACACGTTGCACGCCTTACGGGCGATTTGACGAATGCGCGCGGCCAACACCGGCTGCTCATTTCGGAGCGCCGAGCCCACGATCAAAATGCGATCCAGTGCGTTGATCTCCGCAATTTTCAGACCAAGGTAGGGCACGCCAGTGCGTCCGGCATCAAGCGCGGCATCGCTCACACGTGGACGGGCATCTAGGCGCTTCGTGCCTATAGTATTGGCAAGCTTTTTCAGCAAAAACAATTCTTCGATGGTCGCCGTAGGGCTCGCCATCAACGCGATGGACTCGGGGCCAGATGCATTTTTTACATCACCAAGCGCATGGGCTGCGTATTCCAGCGCCTGCTGCCATGTTGCCTGTTGCCACGCGCCACCTTGTTTGACCATTGGTGTGGTTAGGCGGTCATCGCTATTTAGGCCCTCATAGCTAAACCGATCACGATCGGAAATCCAGCACTCGTTGATTGCTTCGTTCTCGAACGGCAACACGCGCATCACCTTGTTTTGCTTGACTTGCACGGTGATGTTGCTGCCCAAGCCATCATGTGGGCTCACCGACTTGCGGCGCTGAAGCTCCCAAGTGCGCGCGGAATAGCGAAACGGCTTGGAGGTAAGCGCGCCAACGGGGCACACATCAATCATGTTGCCCGACAACTCACTATCCACTGAGCGGCCGACAAACGATTGAATCTCGCTGTGCTCGCCCCGCCCGCCCATGCCGAGCTCCATTACGCCCGCCACTTCTTGGCCGAAGCGCACGCAGCGTGTGCAATGAATGCAGCGGCTCATCTCTTGCATCGACACTAATGGCCCGATATTTTTATGGAAAACGATGCGCTTTTCTTCTTGGTAGCGTGATCCAGATTTTCCATAGCCCACCGCCAAATCTTGCAACTGACATTCGCCGCCCTGATCGCAAATCGGGCAATCAAGCGGATGATTAATGAGCAAAAATTCCATCACGCTTTTCTGCGCGTTTTTGGCGTAATCGCTCGTCGTGGAAACCTTCATGCCCTCAGTCACGGGTGTGGCACAGGCGGGCAAAGGTTTAGGCGCTTTTTCTACTTGCACCAAACACATACGGCAATTGGCTGCAATCGACAATTTCTTGTGGTAACAAAAGTGTGGCACGTATGCGCCAACTTGATTGGCGGCATCCATCACCGTGCTGCCTTGCGGCACGGCGATTGCTTTTCCGTCGATTTCGAGATTCAGGTTTGCCATGCGCGCTTCGATTGATACTTCTCAGTTGTTAGGAATAAGGCGCTACGAGGCAGCGCTTGTGCTCAATGTGGTGTTCAAACTCGGCACGATAATGTTTGATGAAAGCCCGCACCGGCATCGCGGCGGCATCGCCCAACGCACAAATCGTGCGGCCTTGAATGCTGTCTGCAATCGAATTAAGCATATCCAAGTCATCCTTGCGGCCTTCGCCATGCTCAATGCGGTAAATCATGCGATACAACCAGCCCGTGCCTTCGCGACACGGCGTGCATTGACCACACGACTCTTCGTAATAAAAGTACGCCAAGCGCAACAGTGATTTCACCATGCAGCGGGTATCGTCCATTACGATGACGGCACCTGAGCCCAACATCGAACCCGCTTTGGCAATTGAATCGTAATCCATATCGGTTTGCATCATTTGCGCGCCAGGAATGACCGGCATAGAGGAGCCACCGGGGATGACTGCTTTGATCGTGCGCCCAGGCTTCATGCCGCCAGCCATCTCTAGCAATTGCGCAAACGGCGTACCCATCTTTACTTCGAAATTACCGGGGCGGGCCACATCGCCCGAGACGGAAAACAACTTGGTGCCACCATTATTTGGCTTGCCCAAATTCAAATAGGCATCGCCACCGATTTGAAAAATGAAGGGCACGGCAGCAAAGGTTTCGGTATTGTTAATCGTGGTTGGTTTGCCATACAAACCGAAGCTTGCAGGGAACGGCGGCTTGAAGCGGGGCTGGCCTTTTTTACCTTCGAGCGATTCGAGCAGCGCGGTTTCTTCGCCACAAATGTACGCGCCGTAGCCGTGGTGGGCGTGGAGCTGAAAATCAAAGCCCGAGCCCAGAATGTTGTCGCCTAAAAAGCCTTCTTTACGGGCTTCTTCAAGCGCAGCTTCGAAGCGCTCGTACGCATCCCAAATTTCGCCGTGGATGTAGTTGTAGCCGACGGTGATGCCCATCGCGTAGGACGCAATCGCCATGCCTTCGATAATACTGTGTGGGTTGTAATTGATGATGTCTCGGTCTTTACACGTTCCGGGCTCGCCCTCATCGGAGTTACACACCAAATACTTTTGCCCCGGAAACTGACGGGGCATGAAGCTCCACTTCAAACCCGTTGGGAAGCCCGCACCGCCGCGACCGCGCAACGATGATTTTTTGACTTCCGCGATAACATCTTCTTGCGAGATTTTTTCGGTGAGAATCTTGCGTAACGCTGCATAGCCACCGCGAGCCATGTATTCCTTAATGCCCCAATTCGCGCCGTTGCATCCCTTCATGATGAGGGCATCGGGGCCGTATTTCGCCGCGTTAAACGGGATGGCCTCGCCCACAAATTGCGTGAGTGGTGGTAAGGCTACTTTTTGATACACATCTACGCGGGCATTCATCGTTAAGTTAACTCCGCCAACATTGCATCGATACGTTCATTGCTCATGCGGTTGCACAAGCGCTTGTTGTTCACTAAAAGGCAGGGGGCCGAATCGCAATTGCCTTGACACTCGCCCTCTTGCATCGTGTACATCCCATCTGCAGACGTTTCACCGAAATTTATGCCTAATTTGCGCCGCAGGTATTCGGCGGCGTGCGTCCCTCCGTTCAACGCGCAGGGCAAATTCGTGCAAACAGTCAACTTGTATTTGCCGGTTGGCTTCAAGTTATACATTTCATAAAACGACGCGACTTCATACACCGCGATAGACGGCATCGAGAGAATCGTGGCTACATCATCAATCGTTTCGGTCGAAAGCCAGCCGCGCTCGTCTTGGGCAATTTGCAAAGTCGCCATCACAGCCGATTGCTTTTGGTCGGCCGGGTATTTCGCGACTTCACGCGAAATTTTCGAAAGGGAGTCGTTTGAAAGTGGCATACGGGTTACCGATCAATCTCGCCGAATACAATATCTTGCGTACCAATAATCGCCACCACATCGGCAATCATATGGCCACGGGACATTTCATCTAGTGCTGCAAGATGTGGGAAGCCCGGCGCGCGTAACTTCACGCGATACGGCTTGTTTGCCCCATCGGAGACGATATACACACCGAACTCACCTTTTGGATGCTCCACCGCTGCATAGGCTTCGCCGGGCGGTACGTGCATACCTTCGGTGAACAGTTTGAAGTGGTGAATCATGTCTTCCATGTTCTCCTTCATGCCTTCGCGATTCGGGGGCGCAACTTTCTGATTATCCGAAATCACAGGGCCTGGATTCACCCGCAACCAATCAATACACTGCTTGATGAGCCGATTGGATTGGCGCATCTCTTCCATGCGCACCAAATAGCGATCATAGCAATCGCCGTTTACGCCCACTGGAATATCGAAATCGAGCTTGGCGTACACCTCGTAGGGCTGCTTTTTACGCAAATCCCACGGCACACCGGAACCGCGCAACATGGGGCCGGTAAAGCCCAACGATTTCGCCCGCTCAGGGTCCACCACACCAATACCAACGGTGCGCTGCTTCCAGATCCGGTTATCAGTGAGTAAGGTTTCGTATTCGTCTACCAAGCCAGGAAACCGCCCTACGAAATCATCTAAAAAATCAAGCAGTGACCCGCCGCGATTACCATTCATTCGGCTAATAGCTTTGGCGTTGTGAATTTTGGTCGCGGTGTATTGCGGCATCGTGTCGGGCAGATCACGATACACGCCGCCCGGCCGGTAGTAGGCAGCGTGCATACGCGCGCCAGAAACCGCTTCATAGGCGTCAAACAAATCCTCCCGCTCGCGGAAGGAATACAAAAAGGCAGTCATCGCGCCGACGTCAAGCGCGTGGCAACCGAGCCATAACAGATGGTTGAGCAAACGCGTAATTTCATCGAACATCACGCGAATGTATTGCGCTCGCTCGGGAACAGGCAAGCTAAGCAATTTTTCAATCGCGAGCACGTAAGCGTGCTCGTTACACATCATCGACACGTAATCCAAACGATCCATGTAAGGGAGGGACTGAATGTACGTTTTGCTCTCGGCTAACTTCTCAGTCGCCCGGTGCAGCAAACCGATGTGCGGATCAGCCCGCTGAATCACTTCGCCATCTAACTCCAACACCAAACGCAAAACGCCGTGCGCCGCAGGATGCTGCGGGCCGAAGTTCATGGTGTAGTTCTTGATTTCTGCCATTTTTATTTAGGAGTACCTGGGCGCATCGTTAGTGAGCGTAGGAATTTTCACGAATGATACGCGGGGTAATTTCGCGCGGCTCAATCGTTACAGGTTGGTAAATCACGCGCTTTGTTTCAGGGTCGTAACGCATTTCAACGTGCCCAGTGAGCGGGAAATCTTTGCGAAATGGGTGACCAATGAACCCGTAGTCGGTCAAGATGCGGCGCAAATCGGGATGGCCTTCAAACATGATGCCAAAGAGATCAAAGGCTTCGCGTTCGTACCAATTTGCAGTCGCCCACGTCTCAACCATCGAAGGCATAGTGGGGAATTCATCATCTGCCGAGAACACCCGCACCCGGAGGCGTTGATTTTCAGCAACTGAAAGCAAGTGATACACAACTGCGAAACGCAGGCCTTCCCACGCGCCTTCGCCGAAGGATTGATAGTCCACTCCCGCGAGGTCCACTAAGGTATCAAAGCGCAACCCAGCGGAATCACGCAATTTCTTAGCGGCTGTTTCCCAATGGGCTGCTGAGATTACGATTGTCCGCTCCCCTTGCCCGTCACTAATTTTTGCGCCATACGACTCAACAAGCTCAGCTAACGCGGCGTCCGTTGGGAAATTGTAGTCACTGCTCATGCCGCTCTCGCAATCGTAGTGGTGCGACGAATCTTGCTTTGCAACTGCAAAATGCCATAAAGCAATGCTTCCGCAGTAGGCGGGCAACCGGGCACATAAATATCAACCGGCACGATGCGATCACATCCTCGCACCACACTATATGAGTAATGGTAATAGCCGCCCCCATTCGCGCACGAACCCATCGAAATTACCCAGCGCGGCTCGGCCATTTGGTCGTACACCTTACGCAACGCCGGAGCCATCTTGTTACAAAGCGTACCCGCCACGATCATCACATCGGATTGCCGTGGGCTTGGGCGAAACACAATACCGAAGCGGTCTAGATCGTAGCGGGCTGCCCCGCAATGCATCATCTCTACCGCGCAGCACGCCAACCCGAAGGTCATTGGCCACATCGAACCATTCTGCGCCCAGTGCATCACCGCATCAACCGAGGTGGTCACGAAGCCTTTTTCACTTAATCCAATTGTCATCGTATTATTCCCAATCTAATGCACCTTTTTTCCACTCGTAGGCAAAGCCCACGACTAGAATCAAAAGGAACATCATCATTGCCCAAAACCCAAAAAGCCCAAGCTGTGGAAGCACCACGGCCCAGGGAAAGAGAAAGGCGATTTCGAGATCGAACAGGATAAAAAGAATCGCTACGAGATAATAGCGAACGTCAAACTTCATTCGTGCGTCTTCGAATGCCTCGAATCCGCATTCGTAGGGCGCGAGTTTTTCGGCGCTGGGTTTATTCGGAGATATGACTTTGCCTACGACGAGCAGCACGCAGCCCAAAGCGATCCCCACGCCGATAAACAAAAGTACAGGGAAATATGGTGTTAGTGACATGCTTCTAACCTCAGATGAAACTTCAATTTCAGCTCCGTATTTCCGGTACAGCCCGTCAAGGTAGGTGACGGGACAAACTAGTTGGTGCCCTCGAGCAGACTCGAACTGCTACGCCTTTCGGCACTACCCCCTCAAGATAGCGTGTCTACCAATTTCACCACGAGGGCATCGTGGAACCGCACTAAGACACTACATCGCATCCGCCGCGCAGTTTCAGCTTTACTTCGGGATTTCTGTCCCTTTTTGCGCCGACGCTGAGGGAGCCGGAGCAGGCACTGCACTACTTCCTGGAGCTACAGTCGACACCGGCGGAGTTGCGCCGAGGATCGCATTCGCGTCGGATTTTGTTTCGATTTTTGCAGGTGTGACTACAGCGGGCGCTTCTTTCATAACCCCTTGCATTACACCGCTCGGCCCTCCGCGATGGGCAGCCAAATAAGTAAGCACCAAACTCGTTGCGAAAAACACGGCGGCAGCCGCAGCAGTTGATCGGCTTAAAAAATTGGCCGAGCCAGCAGACCCGAATACGCTTCCAGCAGAGCCACTACCAAAGGATGCGCCCATATCAGCGCCTTTGCCGTGTTGCAGCAAAACTAAGATGATGATGGCGACCGCAGCCGCGACGTGAACCAACAAAACGAAATATTCCATAGCCTGAGAAGTGTAGCATGCTGATGTTTATTCCGATAGGGGTTTGCAGGGGCGCTATTGAACTTGTCGCGCCGCACAAATTGCGATGAATGCTGCGGCATTGAGGGCAGCGCCGCCAATCAGCCCACCGTCGATAACCGGCTGGGAAATAAGTTCTGTGGCATTCGCTCCCTTCATGCTACCGCCGTACAGAATGCGTACGCGGTCGGCGTGTGTGCTTGCGGCGCGCAACTGCGC
>JANMDS010000546.1:0-2799 GCA_031376405.1 Betaproteobacteria bacterium | reverse complement strand
TCGCATAATTACGTCCTTCTGCCAAACATCAAAGATATGCACGGGAATATACGCTTATACACGTATTAAATCAACACTACAAAGCCACTTATTTGTCGTTTTTTCGTTATTTTCTGAATAAGCGCAGTTCGTGTAGGGCTTTTAAGTGAAATAAAGCGTACTTTCGCTTAAAGAACACCTCCCTACGCAAAAAACCCACATTTGCGATGCTTTTGAAATTACCGCTTCAGGCCACCCATCGGGCCATCGATCCCATTCCAGACTTATTTCACCGTACGGTGGATCGGTAATAATCGCGTCGCAAACGGGAAGCACAGAGAGAGCTTGACCTTCTGCCCGCCCTGAAGGGAGGGGATTCGTACCGCGTTAGCCATGATGATGTACCTCATGGTTAATCGCCTCGGTGGATTCCTGCTTCACAGGAGAGCCTAACTGCGCATCCTCTCCACAGACTAATACGCGCAGTCCGCGCGCTCTGATGTTTTGCGCCGCAACTTCATCAGCGTTTTGTTCATGGCCACAGGCCATACACGCAAATTGCGCTTGGCTCTTGCGATTGCCTTTGTCGGTAAACCCACAGCTCGGGCAACACTGGCTCGTATACTGCGGCGGCACCGCGAGGATGGTTGCCCCGTTCCACGCCGCCTTATAGGTGAGTTGCCGCACAAACTCGCCCCAGCCTTGATCGAGTATGGCGCGGTTCAACCCGCGCTTTTGCGCAACGTTCTTACCCGGCTGTTGGGCCGTTCCCGCAGCACTCGCGCTCATGTTCTTGATCTGCAAGTGCTCAACTACGATGAGCGCGTGATTCTTCACAATCGACGTACTGGCTTTGTGCAAAAAGTCAGCACGGCAGTTAGCTACACGCGCATGCGCGCGCTGCACCTTGCGCTTTGCCTTGTTCCAGTTTGCCGAACCTTTAACCTTGCGGCTCATGGCCCGCTGGTAGCGGGCAAGTCGGCGCTGATGGATCTTAAAGCTGTTGAGCGGGGCGATGTGACTTAGCGTGCTGCCATCGCTTAGCGTGGCAAACCGAGCCACCCCCACGTCTATACCAACCGCCGAGGTTGCGCCGCAGGTATGCACGCCCGGACGTACAGTTGATTCACGCTCGGTTTGCACTGAGGCGTACCACTTGCCACAGTAGTTCGACACGGTGAGGTTCTTGGCTACACCAATCACCTCACGGCTCTTTCTGTAGCGCACCCACCCGAGCTTGGGCAGAAACATCCGGGCGTTGTCCTGATCGAGCTTGAACTGTTTTGAATCGGGGAAACGAAATGATGAAGATGCATCATTTCGTTTTTTGAACCGCGGGAACGCAGCGCGCTTGGAAAAGAAATTCTTGTACGCTTTGTCCAAGTCTCTGAGGGTTTGTTGTTGGGTATGGACTGGTGCTTGCGCAAGCCACGCTGTGTGTTCAGAATTTCGTGCTGCGGTGAGGGTCGAACACTGCTTTGCGTAGCCTAAATATTTCCCACCCTCTTTGTAGTTTTTGATCTCCGCGCCGAGGGCGTCGTTCCACACCTTTCTACAGGAACCGGCAAAGTCGCTCATTGACCGTTCTTGCTTGCCATCAGGCATGAGTTGAAATTTATAAGCTTGGAGGCGCAGCATTTTTGGTTAACGATTGACTGTATGTTTCGGTTGAACTCAGCACGCCTTCGGCGTGCACGCTATCCTTCCCCGCCCTGAAGGACTAGGCTTGCCGCGCTATTTGGTAAAGCGTAACGTTCCCACTTGCGTAGTAGGGCTTCAAATTAGATACCCGGCTACCTGCGCCTCGCTCACGTTGCCATTTCCAACCTCAATTCGGGCTGAATCTTCCAACGTCGGAAGTCCACGCTCGCGCTGTATCTTCTTAACCTCCAACTGAATAGAGTCGATAGGCGCAGCCAGTAAGCGATCCCGCGTTTCGGCGTCGAACGACATCCACTCACGCAACGCCGTGCGTGTACCGCTCAGATTTGGAACGAGCGCCTGCACCACGACAAGAGACAGGTTTTCGATCAATTCAACCGTGCGCAGGCGACGGTCTGTATCAAAGGCGTTCACCAGTCGATTCAACGTGCCGGCCACGTCGGATGCGTGGCTGGTCGTCCAGACTCGGTGACCCGTTTGCGCCGCCACGATCATTGCTTCAATCGTTTCGCGATCTCGCCCTTCACCGACAAAAATGTCCGTCGGCGCGCGGCGCAACACGTTACGCACCCCAGCCGCGAATGACGAGATGTCCTCACTTGGCCCAACCGCGGACTGCGCGACAACGTTTGATTGGTCACGCGGAAACGATGTGAGCGAGTATTCAACAGGATCTTCGAGCGTGCGAACCACAAGATTTCGCATCGTTTCAAGCCGATGCCGGTGGACGGCAGCAAGCAGCGTAGACTTGCCGGAACCTGTCACACCAACGGCCATAAAAATGCCCTTACTCGGATTCCAGCTCACAATCTCGTCAGGCAGACCGAGCGTGGCAACCAGTGGCGGCACATGGCTGATATGACGATAAGTTAAGCTCACCGCGCCCGTGCGTTTGCGAGTGCCGGTCGCATTGACCCGCCAACGGCTTTCGACGCCCCGCTCTCCGGCAATCGCAAAATTATGAACATAGTCCAGCGGCGCGGATGACTTTACGCGCGCGCTCCCTGCTGCGCCGTAAGCCCGCTCGATCAGCATGTCGATTTCGAAGCTGGCGATGACACGGGTCGAAACACTCTGGTTTCGCCCGTGAATCCGCATAGTCATCGGTTCATCGGTATCGATGAAAACATCCGATGCCCCGGCTTTGGCGAGCTTAAC
>JANMDS010000492.1:0-6683 GCA_031376405.1 Betaproteobacteria bacterium | reverse complement strand
GCATTACATCCGCGCGACCACCTTGCGAAAGCAAGGCATCCATCTTGCGCTTGCCGATCACTTCGCGGGTGGCGGTTTCTGCCACTTGTTCAATGACTTTTGCTGGATCGCGGTTAGCAAACAAATTGTTGAACGAAAACTCTTTTGCATCTTTGAGGGTGTATTGCACCTCAAAGTGGGCTTCAACGATATTTAGATCTTCCGTAAGCATCAGCGCCGCGCGGTTATCGCGCCCCGCTTTTTTGCCGATTTCGACCGATTTCACGTTAGACAAATCGACCAACTCTTTTGACTCAATCGGGTAAGGCATGTGCCAGCGGGGGCCCGGTTGCGTGGTTTCTACGAATTTTCCAAAGCGCAGCACCACGCCGCGCTTGCCTTCGTCCACAATATAAAAACCGGAAGCGAGCCAAACCGCCAAGCCGAGCGCAATGAGCGCGCCGATGCCACCAAGTGGAATATTCGGCATTTTCATACCGCCACCGCCATCGTTGCCACCGCCGCCATTGCGCGGCTGCTGCTCAAACGGGTTAGGGCGCTTATTAGCTTTGCCGAATAGGCCGCCTAACTTGTTTTGAAAGTCGCGCACTACTTGATCGAGATCGGGCGGGCCACCTTCGGTATTGTTCGGTTTTTTGGGCTCTTGGGAGGGCGCTGGAGAGGGCGATGGCGCAGACGATTTGCCGCGCCCCCATTGCGGGTCGTTGAGCGAAGCGCTTACCCAATGTTTGATTTGCGAAAGATTAACCATAGTCAATTAGTTAGGGTGCTTATCTGCGGAATCAAGCGCTTGTTCTGCCTCAATTTGCGCCGCAGGGTTTTCGGGGTACTCGGAATATTGCTCAGATTTTTTAGGGAAGCGCTCGGCCAGGGCATCGCGAATGAACTGCATGCCATCGCCCGACCGCGCACTTACCCACAGCTTTGAAATGCTACCACTGTCGTCGCGTTCGAGCCGCGCAGGTTGCTCCAGCGCGTCTACTTTGTTCATCACCAAAATTTGCGGTATTTCGCCCGCGCCGATTTCGGAAAGTACGGAATTAACGGCTTCAATTTGCATATCCCGAACGGGGCTGGATGCATCGACGACGTGCAAGAGCAGATCGGCTTCAATCGCCTCGGTAAGCGTGGCCCGAAACGCCGCTACTAAAGCATGGGGCAAATCGCGCACAAATCCTACCGTGTCGGAGACCACAATCGGCTGCGCTTCGGCAATGTAGAGCTTGCGCAACGTGGTGTCGAGCGTGGCGAACAATTGATCGGCGGCGAAGGCTTTGGCGGCGGTGAGCCTATTAAAGAGGGTACTTTTGCCAGCGTTGGTATAGCCAACGATGGCAATGTTGATGAGGCCTGAGCGCACCCGCGCGCGGCGCTGGGTGTTGTGTTGGGTTTGCACCTTTTTGAGCCGTTCTTTGAGCTTGGCTACGCGCAGCCCTAGTAGCTGGCGATCCGTCTCGAGCTGGGTTTCGCCCGGACCACGCATGCCCACGCCGCCGCCGCGCTGCCGATCCAGATGGCTCCATCCGCGCACGAGCCGAGTAGACATGTGGTTGAGCTGGGCTAACTCCACTTGCAATTTACCCTCAGCACTGCGGGCGCGTTGGGCGAAAATGTCCAAAATGAGCGTAATCCGGTCAATAACTCGGCATTCGAGGTCTTTTTCGAGATTGCGCTCTTGCGCGCCAGAAAGTGGGTGGTTAAAAATAACCAAATCGGCATCACCCGCTGCTTTTTGGATGCCGATTTCTTCCACTTTGCCTTTGCCCGCGTAAAGTGCAGGGTCCGGTTTTTGGCGTTTGCCGGTAACGATGCCCACCGTTGCTGTGCCTGCGGAGTCGGCGAGCCGTTTGAGCTCTTCGAGGTCTTCCGTCGCGTCGGATTTGCCAAATTCGAGCTGCACAAGCACCGCCCGCTCACTGCCAGCATGCCGGTCAAACATTATTGCGATCCTTTGCTGCGAGAAATTGGCTGCCCGCAGTGGCGGAAAGCCTTACGATTGCGGTTCAGCGTCGCTCTGCTCGATGGAAACAGCGCGCCCAGGCACCACAGTCGAAATCGCGTGTTTGTAAACCATTTGCGTAACGGTGTTACGCAACAACACAACGTATTGATCGAACGATTCGATATGCCCTTGCAGCTTAATGCCGTTGACCAGGTAGATGGACACCGGCACATGCTCTTTACGCAGGGTGTTGAGGAAGGGGTCTTGTAGCAGTTGCCCTTTATTGCTCATTTTTTGGTTCTCCGAACGAACTTCTTATTGGATAGTGCCGAGGCCACAGGCCACGCTCATATTGGTAATGTAAGCGCAGAAATTGGACTTTTCAAGTGGATCGCACCTTATTTTCGCGACCGCTCACCCTCGTCAGCAAACGGATTATGCCCCATGCGGAATTCAATGCGAAGTGGCGTTCCCTGCAATTCGAACGCCTTTCGGAAGAAATGTTCCAAATAGCGCGTGTACGTTTCGTTAATTTTGTCCAGCGATGAGCCGTGGATGATGATACGGGGCGGGTTCATCCCCCCTTGATGGGCATAGCGCATTTTCGGGCGTACGGCGCCATCGCGCGCGGGCTGCTGCTGCTGCACGGCCAGCTGGAGCACGCGGGTCAGCTTTGGCGTAGCAAGCTTGCGCGTGGCCGCGGCGTAGGCATCTTGAATGGCTGGCAACACCTTATTCATACCGTTGCCTGCCTTCGCGGAAATCGTTAGCATGACTGCGAAATCGAGGAAATAGAGCTTGCGTTCGTAATCCCGCTGAATTTGCTCGCGGGTTTCGGTATCGGCCACTTCCCATTTGTTGAGCGCCACCACGAGTGCCCGGCCTTGTTCCAACACGAAGCCTGCTACTTGAGCATCTTGGTCCGTTACGCCCTGCAACGCATCAAGGAGGAGCACCACCACGTTCGCATCGTCAATCGCTTGCAGCGTTTTAATCACCGAAAATTTCTCGATCGATTCGGTTACCTTACCGCGGCGACGAATGCCGGCGGTATCAATAATCGTGTAAGGCTTGCCACCGCGCTCAAAATCCAAATAAATCGAATCGCGCGTGGTGCCAGGCTGGTCAAACGCGATGACCCGCTCTTCTCCTAATAAGGCATTCACCAACGTGGATTTACCCACATTGGGGCGGCCCACAATTGCGATCTTGATACGAATATTTTCCGATTCTTCGGAGCTTTGTGGGTCTAACGGAGAGGGCTCAGCAGGCAGCGGAAAGTGCGAAAGCGCCACCTCCATCAAGCCGCCAATGCCATCGCCGTGCGCAGAGGAAATCACAAACGGATCGCCCAACGCCAGCTCGTGAAACTCAGCCGCCGCGCGCTCCTTTTGCATGCCTTCGGCTTTGTTCACCGCCAGCATATGCGGCTTCCCCAATTTGCGCAAAAGCTGGGCAATATCGTGATCCTGCGAAGTAACGCCTTCGCGGGTATCCGTGAGAAAAATAATGAGATCGGCTTCATCAATCGCCTGTCGCGTTTGCTTGGCCATTTCGCGCACGATGCCCGAAGCGTTCACCGGCTCGAACCCGCCCGTATCCACCACAAAAAACGACTGGTCATGCATCGTCGCCTCGCCATAATGTCGGTCGCGCGTCAACCCAGGATAATCCGCTACCAACGCCGCCCGTGAGCGGGTGAGCCGGTTGAAAAGGGTTGATTTACCAACGTTTGGACGGCCAACGATGGCGATGATGGGTTTTTCGGTCATGGGGCGCGCGGGTCGCGGTTTGAGTGGCTAGGTTTGCGGTGGTTTTGATTGATTTTCAGTTCGAAAAAGAACAAGCGAAACCAACGCACTCGCTATTTTGCGTGATAGTAGCGTTTTCTACTAAAAACCTGCGGCGTAAATCGGGCATGTTCTGAAGATTATCTCCGGAAAAATGCGGTTATGGAGGTCGAGGGATTGCGCAAAAGCATTCAAGCGTGAGCGCAAGGGCAACAAAAATTTGGATTTATACTGGGAGCCTGATCCGAATCGAACCAGAAATCAGGCGTGCATTGAGATAATAAAACTAGAATTTTTGGGGCATCCAGTATGAAATTGATTCAACGGCTTATGCAGGTAATCTCAGTGGTGGCTGTAGTCACTTCGTTGGGAGCGTTCGCGCAAACGGCCCCACCCACTGCGATCCCATCGGCCATCAAGTTCGGGCGATTCACTCCAACTCCAAATCTCAAAATCCCAGCATTTAAGGCCCAGCTTGCGAATTCATCGAATGCGCCACTTCGAATTGAATCGCCTCGATTACGAAATCAGGTTTCAAACTTCTCGCTGAATTACTCCTGTTTTCGGCAACCTAACGTTTTCCCTCCTGTAATTCCACCAAACGAAAGCTGCGAGCTCGATGTGTACTACGATTACAGCGGCACTATCTCGGACTTATCGAATTCAATTATCGTCCCTTACGAAGGCGGGGAGTTAGAGATACCGGTATCGATTTCGTTCGGCGCAACGCCAAATCCAATTTCGGTTTCGAGCGTAGCGGTAAAGCTGCCGCTGATTTACACAAAAACAAATTCGCCAGAAATTACGATTTCTAATAACGGAGCCGTAAGCGCGAATATTTATGGCGTACAAGCCGAGCCGAAGAAAATACCCTTCGAGTTCGGCGCATTTGCATCGATCGCACGCGTCGCTGGCGGAACGTGCCCCGCGTCCGCGATATTTGCATTGCCTGCGGGGCAATCATGTACGCTCGTGCTCGAAGTCGCAAGCGGTGGGCAGCGATCTGCCCTAATCGGAAATCAAATCCTTATAGCCTCAGACTTTGGATCGAGTCGTGCAAATGTAACAGGCAATTCCACGCTTGTTGATTCTGTTCCGCTTGGAGTTAGTCCAGCAATTGTCAATTTCGGAACCAGATCAATCGCGCGCCCGGCATCACTGCCGGAAACGCTGGTTCTGACCAACTCAAATTCGCAATCAGCGAGTGTGCGGGGAATCCGCACAGCCGCAGATTCGCGTATCGTCATAACGGAATCTAACGAGCCTGGCCGTTGTAATGTCACCACGCCGTATAGCCTCAGTGGTTTTGCAATTTATGCAGGCGACCCTCTACCCTACTTCGCGATCGCAGATGTGCCAGCCAATTCAAGTTGTTCGATTCTGATTCGCAGCGATTCGACTTTTGGTCTTGGTCGACGAACTTCGACGGCTTATGTCGACGCAGATGTCGGGGCGACGGCGTTGCAAGTCGATGAATCCATCATCCCCGAGCAACTCTTAGAAACCTTCAATTCGACCGTAGACTTCGGCTCAGTAGTTCCTGGTACGCGGGCAGCAGCGATCCTCATACTGAAAAACAACGGACGCGATCCAATCTCGTTCTTAGACAAACTATCGAGTACAGGGGACTCCGTGACTATCTTACCGGGAGGAACCTGCGGTGAAGCAACGCCGTTTTCGGTAGGTGCTGGTGTGACATGCTCTATTCGCTTAGGACGAGCATTCCCTTCGAGCGGTGTAGTTTTGAACACTACTTACTTCGGATCGATAGGACTCCACTCAACTGGCGGAAACATCGTATTGGAGTATTCTGGGCAGATAAACTTTCTCGACACAAACACGTTGGCTGCGGACAGATCCGCAATAGACTTTGATTTCGTCTCTGCACGGCCAAGTTCCAGCGCAGTTGTGGTTACTATTTCCTACCCGCTAAACGCAAAACTCGAATCGTTCGGCCATACAGTTACAGACGGTTTTTGGGTAATCCCAGGCTACGAACTTGCGCCAGAATTGAACACTTGTCCTGCGTTTGGAACGAATTTCCCAGCCGGATCTTGTACTTTGACGGTACGTGCCTCGAACGAATCCCAAGTGTTAGGGGGCCGATATGGGGTACTAACCTATACAACTTCGGGCGGCTCCGTTTCGATTCCACTGCGGGCATTTTTTACCGACTCGCCTACGGTTTCCTCATTTGATGAACGTTTTTCTTCATCACGATTAGGCGAGTCCGCCGCGCGCACTGTGGTGCTCAAAAATATATCTGCGACAGATTCAGTTTTGAGATCAATTTCGTTCTCCGATTCTAGATTTCGGCTTACGGGTGGCACTTGCGGTTACGAAAAGTCATTTGTCCTCACGGCTGGCGCACAGTGCACGTTGCTCGTTGCATTTCGTCCAGGAAATTCGGCCGTTGCTGGTACGCTCATCTCAGGGGCGGTGAACATCGAAACCACTACAGGCTCGATTTCAGTGAATCTATACGCAGATGTAACGTACGACGTTATGCTCACCGCTCCCAGCAAAATCAATGTCCCCATCGATATCTGGATCGAGAGCGACCCCCTTCCGCTCTCTGGCATTATTGGTAACGGCATTGGCACAGTAACGGGAGGCGAAGCCTCGCTAGGCTGCACAGGCACTTACTCCGCTGCTGACTTTGCCGCAACGAACAGCACTGTTTTATGTTTGCGGGTTAAATCAACCCTAACGGACAATACTGCTAAGACGGTATCGTTTTCAGTTTCGGTCGCGGGCGTAGCCCCGGCTAACAATACGGGCAGCTTCACCGCTACCACCGGCCAAAGCCTGCTCCCCCATTACTACCAATCCATCCTGGGCCGAGCGCCCGATGCAGCAGGGCGCTCGGGATGGGGCGCGGAGCTTTGGCGGATGATGCAATCGCGTGCTGATCAAATTGAGGGGTATCGTGTAGTGGCGTTTGGATTCTT
>JANMDS010000458.1:0-4914 GCA_031376405.1 Betaproteobacteria bacterium | reverse complement strand
AATACCTGCGGCGTAAAAGGGCCATTTTCTGGGACATAACTCCCAGGAAATGGCCCTTTTACGCCGCAGGTATTTAGTGTTTCTGAAACACCGCCAACAGCGATGCGCTCACAATTAGCGCGCCGCCAAGCAAAATCGCCGGGCTGAGTATGGCATCGCCCCAAATCGCCGAGCTAATGGTTGCGAAAAGCACTTCCGAAATCATGATGAGTGATAGTGTGTTCGCGGTGAGCTTTGGTGCAGCATATTGCAGTGCCAAATTTGCCACCAGAACAGCTACAGCAAATCCAGCCAATCCCACAATAACTTGCGTAGATAAAAGCGGCGCGGCGGTGACCACACCGAACGCTGCGAGCATTGCAATGGCAAGCGGCGGCAGCACAGCACCACCAATAAAAATAGCGAATGCCCGCGCTTCGTCGGGTGTATCGGCGAATTTGCGTAACAGTACATTGTTGAGGCCGAACATAAACCCGCCGCCAACGGCCAACCAATCGGGAAGCGAGCGCGGCATTGGCAGCGCGAGCTCGCCTTTACCCAATACGAGCGCTGCACCGATCAATCCGAGTCCGACGCGCACGAGCGCAGCGGTTGAGATGCGCTCGCCCAAAAGTACGCGCGCCAACACCACGACCCACACCGGCATCAAGTAAAACAAAAGTACGGCCCGCACCACGTCCCCCATCACAAGCGCGGCGTTAAAGAACACATTAGTGAGCCCAGCCGCAGTGGTGAGCCACAACAGTTTTGGGACGCTAAAAAATTGCGCTACGCAACTTGGACGGGTGATGGCTACCGCTACCGCGCAGGTTGCAAAAATAAAGCAAGTTACCCAGAGCGTCGCCACGCCACGTTCTTCCAGCCAGCGCAACGGCAACCACGACACGCCCCACACGAAGGCGTTGGTCAGCGCGGCGGCTACGGCAAGGCGGGGGAAGCGAGTGGTCATCGAAAGATTCTTTGGAGTAATTCAACTTTATACCTGCGGCGTAAAACAGGCCAATTTAAGGGAATATCTCCTGAAAAGGCACTTAAATTTCGCTAAACTCCGCGCATCTTATGCTCACGCGTTCACTATCTCATGCGCTCCTCGTTGTCGTTCCTCGCAGCCTTCGCGTTCACCACGCTCGCCACGGCTCAAACGTTCCCCTCCAAACCTATTGCGCTCATCGTGCCTGTTACGCCCGGCGGCTCTACGGACCTAATGGCGCGGCAAATCGCCGAGCCGTTATCCAGAGCGCTTGGCCAGCCCGTTGTGGTGGAAAACCGGCCCGGTGCGTCGGGCAACATTGCTGCGAGCTACGTCGCTAAATCCAAGCCTGATGGCCATACGTTGCTCGCGGCGTACTCGGCGTTTCATGCAGCCAATCCGTTTCTTTTCAAAAATTTGGATTGGGACCCCATTAAAGATTTTGTGCCCGTAGCACTCGTGCTTGATTCCGCCCAGGCGATTGCAGTGACTGATAAATTGCCGGTGAAATCGTTCAAAGAGCTCGTCGCCTACATCAAAGCGAACCCGGGCAAGCTCAATTACGGCACGGCGGGCGCAGGCTCGTTACACCACATCTCCGGCGCGCTCTTAGAGCAGCTCGCTGGCGGCGCAATGACGGCGGTTGCCTACAAAGGCACAGGCCCAGCGGTTACCGATTTGGCCGGTGGAAGTGTAGATATCGTCATCACCACGCCGCCGGGCGTGCTGCCCCTCGCACAAGCTGGCAAGATTCGAATTTTGGCCGTAACCGGCAGTAAGCGCGTGCCTTCGTTACCCAACACGCCTACGACTTCGGAGGAAGGTTTCCCGAATTTCTCGGTAAACGCGTGGTTCGGATTTGTAGCGCCAAAGGGCACGCCAGATGATGTGGTGAAACGGCTCTCCGACGAAATGGCTAAAGCCGCTGCGGGCGAGGGTTTCAAAAAAGGGGTTGAAGGCGCGGGTGGCGCGATCGCGTTTCAGGATTTCAAGCAGTTCGATGCCACAATCAAACGGGATATCGAAATGTTCAAGCGCGTGATTATGGAAAAAAAGATTACTGCGGAGTAAAAACCTGCGGCGTAAAACAAGGTATTTTTGGAAATTATTTCCTGTAAATTGCCTGTCGCGATCTGTGTTTGTAGCTACAGGGGCGACGTGATCTCATTGGCGGTTTTTCCTAGCTCAGCGAAGTTGCCTCGAACGCAATGCCCGTGGGCGCATCGCAGATGATTACGCAAGCCTGCGAGTCTTCAGGAACCCCACAACGTAAAGACGAAATGCACCGGATGGACCCTTGTTAACGCTTCCCCAACGCGATTGCTGCGTTCAAAATACATCCCATTTTTGCGTACCATCGAAGCGGTTTGAAATGTTTGAACTGCACGAAATGCAGCGGTTTGGGCGAAGCTATAGAAAATAGCGATAGCTGATATGGAGTCTGCGTTCTTGCAACGAGTCTTGGTTGGCGTAAAAATGTAGCTATGCAAACTTCTATTCCTTGCGCGCTCATGCGCGGCGGTACCTCGCGCGGCCCATTCTTTTTAGCTAGCGACCTGCCTGCTGACGTAGCGGAGCGCGATCGCGTACTGCTCCGTGCAATGGGTTCTCCCGATGCCCGCCAGATTGATGGCTTAGGCGGTGCGGATCCACTTACAAGTAAGGTGGGTATCGTCTCTCTGTCCACTAAATCGGGTGTAGATATCGATTTTTTATTCGCGCAGGTACTCATCAAGGACGCTCGGGTAGACACCACACCCAATTGCGGCAACATGCTCGCCGCCGCGCTGCCGTTCGCGCTCGAAACGGGTTTGGTCGCCGCCCAAGGCGAGCGCACGACGCTGCGCGTGCGCACACTCAACACCGGCACGCTCGCCGATATCACCGTCGAAACGCCTGACGGGCGCATTCACTACGCGGGCGACGCACGGATTGATGGCGTGCCCGGTAGCGCAGCACCCGTTTCCATTTCTTTTCTCGATACCGAAGGTTCGGTATGTGGCGCGCTGTTGCCGACTGGAAACGTGGTGGATGTGTTCGATGGCGTGGAGGTAACCTGCATCGACAACGGCATGCCAGTGGTGGTGTTGCGCGCGCAGGATGTGGGCAAAACCGGTACCGAATCCCGCGATCAACTCAACGCCGATGCGCCGCTAAAAACCAAACTCGAATCCATTCGAATGCAAGCGGGCCGCGCGATGGGCTTGGGCGATGTGAGCAAAAAAGTTGTGCCGAAGCTGACGCTCGTCTCCGCGCCTCTGCAAGGGGGTGCACTTTCGACGCGTACTTTTATCCCACACGATTGCCACGCCAGCATCGGGGTGTTGGGCGCAGTGACAGTGGCCACGGCGGCAATGCTACGCGGCTCGACTGCCTGTGCGTTGAGCAAAACGAAAGTCTCGGCAAACGGCATTGCAGATGTCTCCGTAGAGCACCCCTCCGGCGAATTCACCGTACAACTCACAATGGATGCTGCACAACCCGCGCGCGTAGCCAGCGCTGCGCTCTTACGCACTGCGCGGCTTATCATGCGCGGCGAAGTAATGATCCCCTCAGCGCAATTCACAGAAAAAACGAAATGAATATTGATTGCCACGGCCACTACAACACCGAGCCCAAAGCGTTGGAGGTGTGGCGCAGCAAACAGATGGACGCGTTCAATGCGGGCGGGGCCTTGCCGCTGAGTTCGTCGCTTCACATTTCGGATGACGAATTGCGCGAATCGGTGGAAAGTGCGCAAGTGCGCATGCAGCGGGAGCGGGGTACGGACGTAACGATTTTTTCCCCGCGTGCAAGTTTTATGGCGCATCATATTGGCAATCAAGCCGTAAGCGAGCAATGGGCCGGACTGTGTAACGAGCTGGTACACCGAGTGGCTAAGCTTTATCCAAAAAACTTTATCGGCGCATGTATGTTGCCGCAATCGCCGAGTGTGTCCCCTGCCAATTGTGTGGCCGAACTTGAGCGCTGCGTGCGTGAGTATGGTTTTGTGGCGTGTAACGTAAACCCCGATCCTTCGGGTGGGCATTGGCGCGAGCCCCCGCTCACCGACAAGTGGTGGTATCCCGTTTACGAAAAAATGGTGGAGTTGGACGTGCCCGCGATGGTGCATGTAAGCACGAGCTGCAATGCATGTTTTCACACCACTGGCGCGCACTACTTAAATGCAGACACTACCGCGTTTATGCAACTGATGACGGGCAATCTCTTTCAAGATTTCCCCACGCTGAAATTTATTATTCCGCACGGTGGCGGCGCAGTGCCCTATCACTGGGGTCGGTTTCGTGGCCTCGCGCAGGATATGAAATTACCGCCACTTTCAGAGCATCTTCTACGAAACGTGTTTTTTGATACCTGCGTGTATCACCAGCCGGGCATCGATTTGTTGTTGAAAGTGATGCCCATCGAAAATATTTTGTTCGCGTCTGAAATGGTGGGCGCAGTGCGTGGCATTGATCCAGAAACGGGCCATTATTTTGACGATACCCGCCGCTACGTCGATGCGTTTCCAGGACTACCTGCGGCGCAAAAAGCGCTTATTTTTGAAGGAAACGCCCGTAAAGTGTTCCCGCGTTTGAACGGGGTGTTGGCAGCGCGAGGTTTGTGATGGGCGCGCTTTAAAGTCAGCTCGGCGTCGTGGTGCGCAACCTTGCACGGGCATACGAAGCAGCGGTCACCAAGTTAACTTTTTTAGCATGTCGCCCTCTTCTCAAGCTTGGACACCTTACAGTGAATGCGTAATGTCACCTAAAAAGTGCTATTTTTACGCCGCAGGTTTGCTACCGCTAGAGTACCCGTGGTAGTGTATTGCGCACCGTGTCGCGATCGCCGAAATCGAAATGCCACCACTCGGTATCGATGGGATGAAACCCAGATTGTTCCATGGCGGTACGCAGTGCGTAACGGTGGTTGATGTGGTCGGCGCTGAGTCGTTTTGATTTCAC
>JANMDS010000385.1:0-3465 GCA_031376405.1 Betaproteobacteria bacterium | reverse complement strand
GCTTAGGTGCGAGAAGTTCCAGCTTTTGGACCAATTGTCGTTGAGCGGGCCGGATAGGTCGTGGTGGCCTACGACTGCGAAGCCGTCGCTGCTGCTCGTCCAGGCTTTGCAGGTGGTGTCGGTTTGCGGCGCGAAGGCAGTGCCGTCGGCGCGCGAGCCGGTGAGGATATCGTGCTCATTGGGCGCATCGCCACGGCCTTTCACCACTTCGCCTTTTTCATTTAGCGCAGTGCTTTTGCCAATGGCGTTGCCGTCGTGCAAATGGTTCACGTTGCGTGCGATGAGTTGGCCTTTGGCGTTAAACCACGGACCTGCGCCGATGCGGTCGCGTGCATGCGTGCCTTGCACAGCTTCGCGCGCAGGCGCGGTGGCCGTTGCAGGTGCAGCGAATGAGCCGGGCACGCTTAAATACGCGCGCCAGGTTTTCGTGCCTGCGCCTGTGGCGGAGCCAAGCTTTTGACAGTGCGCATCCGCACCAGCGAGCCCGCCTAAATCAGCACCTTTGCCGGAGCTGACGCTGGTAATAAAAAACGACATGGGGCCGGTTGGCGCGGAGCCGCCGGACGATGCGCAGCCTGCCAGCACGGCCAATGCAACAGCGCTCATCGGAATAACTTGGGTAAATTTCATAAACAACCTCCTAAAGGACGATCAAATTCGAAAATTGTTCGAACGTAAACAATATAGTCCAATTTTGGCTTGTCTGCGCGCGCTTTGTAGAGGAAATGAAAACACAACACGCAGCCCTTGCCAAGTAAGGTTGAGATGAATATGAGCCCGTCTCGTTTGACGTGTGACCAAACGCGGGCGTTTTGGCATGAAACACGGATTCGAAGGTAGTCGGGCGGCCTATCGTTTTTTAAACTACTTGATCAACAAAAAATGGTCGGATGCAACATGGAAGAGCCTGTTACGCACCGCGCAGAAGCGGCGGTTGCGAAAAATGCTGACAGAAGCGAATTTGCAATTAAACTTGCCGCGCAATTTTGGTATTGCGTAGCGGCGGCAGGCCTCATGCTGTTCGGGTTCTACATATTGAAGTTTTATGGGGGCAGTACGTTACGAGGAGATTTCGCAGCCTGGGGCAAAGTGATGCCGCGCGGTGTGATTCCTGGGGACACGGCGGGCAACGCAATGATTTCGTTGCACCTTTTCGTAGCCGCGATCATCACGCTCGGAGGGCTACTTCAACTCATCCCCAATCTTAGAACGTTTGCGCCACGCTTTCACCGATGGAACGGCCGACTTTTTGTATCCGGTGCAGTGATCGGGAGCCTCACTGGGTTCTACCTTATCGCCGTGCGCGGCACGGTAGGCTCGACGGGCAGTCACCTGGGCACAACGTTTAATGGCGTGTTGATTCTTATTTGCGCGGTAATGGCCGTGAAAGCTGCACGCGAGCGCGCATTTGCAAGCCACCGGCGGTGGGCGCTGCGGCTGTTTCTGCTCGTAAACGGCGTATGGTTTTTTCGCGTCGGCCTATTTCTCTGGCTTATGATTCACCAAAAGCCTGTGGGCTTTGACCCTGAAACATTTCGTGGCCCGTTTTTAGTAGCGCTTGCGTGGTCGCAATCGCTCGTCCCGCTCGCATTGCTGGAGCTTTATTTACGGGCGCGGGATGGAAGCAGTAACGCAGCCCGTTGGAGTGTTTCGGTAGTCCTATTTATTGCAACGATCGGAATGGGGGTCGGCATCGTCGGCGCGTATATGGGCTTATGGCTTCCGCGCCTAGGTTAGCGCACCGAAGGTCTTCACCAGGAGGGCTCAGCAAGCCTTCCTGGTAAAAATTGATCGATAAAATCCGGAAATAGGTAGTAGCAGGTATACGCTTGCCGGAATAATTATTTGATGACCCGAATCAAGCTCGACGTATCCCAGCGTCCGCCGCCTAGGCTTTGCACGCGGGCGTATTGCTGATCGACCACGGCAGTAATCGGCAGTGCTGCGCCATTTCGGCGGGCTTCGGCTAAGCAAATGGAGAGGTCTTTACGCATCCAATCTACGGCAAAACCGAAATCAAATTTGTCGGCATTCATGGTTTTGCCGCGATTTTCCATTTGCCAGCTTTGCGCCGCGCCTTTGCTGATAACGTCCACCACTAAATCAGCATCAAGCCCTGCTTTTTGTGCGAAATTTAAGCCTTCGCTGAGGGCTTGCACCAGGCCCGCGATGCAGATTTGATTGACCATTTTGGTAAGCTGCCCTGCCCCCGCTGCACCCATGTGAGTGACGGCCTTCGCGTAAAGGGCGAGTACATCCTTTGCTGCATCAAATGCGCCCGGTGTTCCACCGACCATGATGGTGAGCTTGCCGTTTTCAGCGCCCGCCTGACCACCAGAAACAGGGCCATCTAAAAATTGCAGGCCCGCCTTGGTACACGCTGCATCCAGCTCGCGCGCGAGTTCGGCGGAAGCAGTGGTGTGGTCTACCAAGATCGCGCCTTTTTTCATGCCTGAGATTGCGCCATGCTCGCCGTAGACCACGGAGCGCACATCATCGTCGTTACCCACGCACATGAGCACGATATCGGCGTTCGCTGCGGCGTCTTTCGGAGTGGCCGCGCTCGTGCCGCCGTGCTGTGCAGCCCACGCATCTGCCTTGGCTTTGGAGCGGTTGTACACACACACCGCATGCCCTGCTTTTTGCAGATGTCCCGCCATGGGGAAGCCCATTACGCCTAAGCCTAAAAACGCTAATTTCATGATTTTTTCCAGAGATAATGTCTAAAAAGTGCTTAATTTACGCCGCAGGTATTTAACGATTTTGTGCGAGCGAGTTGGATGAAAATTTCCACTTCATCGCCATGATGGCCACAGCCAGCACGAGCGTGACGCCCGATGAAATGAGTATCGGCATGGCCATCATCGTCCAGCCGTAAGAGAACCACATGATGTTGCCAAGCGCGAAAATGATGAACATGCCCCAAGAGATATCGTTGGCAGAGCGGGTTGTCCAAATGCGCCAGACCTGCGGCACGAACGAGATGGTGGTGAGCGTACCCGCGATTAAACCGAGCGTATCTTGAAAGGGGGTCACGCGCGTGCCTTTTCCAACCGCGTTTTCCAGCGCGCCACCTGCACACGCACCTGTGCGGGCGCAGTGCCGCCGATGTGGGCGCGCGCAGCAACAGAGCCTTCAAGCGTGAGCGCGGTGAATACGTCTTGCTCGATTTCGTGCGCGAACTCTTTGAGCGAAACCAAGGACAGCTCGCTTAAATCTTTACCCATTATTTCTGCAGCACGAACCGCCCGCGCCACAACCTCATGGGCTTCGCGAAACGGCATGCCTTTGCGCACTAGGTAATCCGCTAAATCAGTCGCTGTAGCAAAGCCCTCAGCGGCGGCGCTGCGCAGGCGGGCTTTGTTGGGCACGATACCCGTTACCATTTCCGCCATGATCCGCAGCGTGTCGGCCACGGTATCAACAGTGTCAAAAAGCGGCTCTTTATCTTCCTGATTGTCTTTG
>JANMDS010000326.1:0-1827 GCA_031376405.1 Betaproteobacteria bacterium | reverse complement strand
ATTTCTGAGAATCTTTCTAAATCATGGAAAGAAGGCAACTTAGCAATTTTGGAAATCAACGCTGCACCAGGGGTTTTGATGCATCTGAATCCTGCAGTTGGCGAAAGCGTTGATGTGCCATCGCATATTTTGGATACTTTCTTCGAGTCGGGAAAAGATGCCAGAATCCCGATTATTACTTTCAATAATATTTCGATTCACGACTTGCAACAAACTATCGACCACATTCTGCTACAACATCCTAATTGGACAATTGGGGCAGTATGTCGTGAAGCTGTTTTCGTCAACCGATCGCAAAAGATTTCGAGTCCCGATTATAACAGTAACGTTCAAAGTTTGTTGCGAAATCCTAAGCTTGATTTGTTGATAGCTGAATATTCTGAAGAAATTTTAGAAAATCACGGTATGTTTTACTACGGTAGTAATATGGTGGTTTTGAACAACCCCACTGAAACCGAGATGATGCTATCACGTGATATTCTTGACGATTCAACGTTAGTTATTAAGAAAGAAAATAGTATCATGATTCATCGCAAAGGATTGATGGAAGAGTATTCTTTAGGCGAAGATGAACCATTTACGCGGGTTTATTTAAAGGAAATTGGTACAGTTTTGTAGGTGCGATATTTAGAACCCTGACTTTTTGAAATATACTGTGAGTAATAGGATATCATCCTTTACATCGAGAAATCGTCATCCTATAGACTGTAAGGGCGGGGCAACCCCGCCCCTACGTGGGATTATTCATCAGTTACATCATTAATACCATTGATTATCATATAGCTGAATAACCAATTAGCGGCGGTGGCTCTGCGAGTTTGTCGAGGGCCGAATTCACCAATTTTGTAACCTTTGAATCCCAGCTTTTCTTTGAGTAATTGTTTATTTTCTTGAGGAATCGAACGAGTTAATTTCATGGCTGCGGGACGACTATCGAAAAAGTCGGGAGGTTGTGGATATTCGTTTTGCCATTCTGGTAATACTTGTGCGGTATCCCATTGTGATGTTGTTAGGTTATATCGATAACCTAAATAGTGCCATAATAACTGGTTAACTGTGTCATCATCAATTTTTTCATCTAGAATTGCCCACAGTGTTTGAGTATTAAGTGGTGGTATATCAGTCATAGGTAAAATAAATATTTTTAATCAAACGTTGATTCAATCAAAATTATAAGTTGATGTGAATATGATTTATTGCTAAATGTAAACAATACTAAAGCTAGGGATGATTTTACCCTGATTTATATCCATTGGAAGAGTTTTTTGATGGCAATATTCGGCAAACTATGAAGACAAGCATTGCTAAAGATGACTTTGTTTAGATAATTGCATAATTTTCCATTGAACTAAAGTTAAGGGCTACGTTATGGGAATTGGTGATTTGTTTAGAAATGCAATCGGTGGTGGACAGCGAAGACGCGAGGATGAGCGCGAATTTGAAGAATATCGCAACCGCGAATACCGCAAACGCGATGATGGCCGCGAATACCACAATCCCGATGACGATCGTGAATACCGTACCCACGATAATGACCGTGAATACCGCGATCGCAATGACGATCGTGAATACCGTACCCACGATAATGACCGTGAAAATGGTGATAACGACCGCGAATATCGTTACCGTGATGACGATGATGAGGAATATCACCGCAAATCCAAAAAACGCGGACACCATCATGATGACGATGAGGACGAGGATGATGACGATGATTAATAGCGATTTTGGACTTTAACTTAGAATGCTGGTCTATGTCATTAATTTTGACTTTTTCGTGAGGGCTAGAATCCGGGTCAATACTACTCGGTTAAGGATAGTCGAGGG
>JANMDS010000299.1:0-2075 GCA_031376405.1 Betaproteobacteria bacterium | reverse complement strand
GGTAAAACACTCGATGCCATTAAAGCCCGCGGCGAAGTTATTTGCGGCGTGAACACGGGATTGGCCGGCTTTTCGCAAGCCGATAGCAATGGCAACTGGACGGGTTTGGATGTTGACGTATGCCGTGCGATCGCTGCTGCAGTATTGGGCGATGCGAAAAAAGTGAAGTGGGTGCCATTGAACGCTCAACAACGCTTCTCCGCATTGCAATCGGGCGAAATCGACATCCTCTCGCGTAACACGACGTGGACGCTCACACGCGACGCCTCGCTCGGTATGCACTTCGCCGCTACCACGTATTACGATGGTCAAGGCTTCATGGTGCAAACCAAATCGAAGATCAAAGATGCCAAGCAGTTAAAAGGCCAAACGGTTTGCGTGCAATCGGGCACAACGACTGAGAAAAACTTGACCGACTTTTCTAAAGCCAACAACTTAAACATCAAGCCTGTTGTGTTTGAAAAAGTAGAAGCGGCAACCGGCGCGTATTTTGCTGGCCGCTGCATCGCCTACACAACCGACGCCTCGGGTTTGGCTTCAGTTCGTAACAAAGAAGCAAAAAACCCTGAAGAGCACGTGATCTTGTCGCAACTGGTCTCTAAAGAGCCGCTCGGCCCGTCCGTACGTCGTGGCGATGATGAGTGGTACGCGATTGCTAAGTGGGTAATCTTTGGCTTGCTCGAAGCTGAAGAGTATGATATTTCGCAATCAAATGTTGACGCGCTCAAAACCAGCACCGATCCAGTGGTGCAGCGCATTTTGGGTATGAGTGAAGATACGGGCAAATTGCTTGGGTTAGATAAAGAATGGATGGCACGCGCTATTCGCGCCACTGGCAACTACGGCGAAATTTTCGAGCGCAATGTCGGTCCGAAAAGCGCGCTCAAACTGCCGCGCGGTGCGAACAATCTGTGGAACAAAGGCGGCTTGATGTACGCGCCGCCGCTGCGTTAATTGCAGGGTAGAAACGCTGCTTCCCAGGCTTAACGCCTGCGGAGGCAGCTTTTTCGAGTAGATGTTTTTCTTCTCGAAAAAGTTAACAATAAGCCCATTTTGCGCCGCAGGTATCTAACTACGTCGCACTCACAGAATAAATATCGATTAGGAGGGAGCCTCAATGGATGCTCCAAAAAGCGCCCCGCAAGTGCCGCCGCAGGCCCCGCCCAAAAAGCGCGACTGGTCATGGCGTAGTCAGGCGTTTCGCGGCTTGCTCTATCAAATTTTTGCAATTGTCGCCATCGTAGGCGCATTGTGGTGGCTTGCAACCAACGCGCAAGAAAACATGCGACTGCGCGGGATCAAAAGCGGCTTTGATTTTCTCTCGCAGCCGGCAGGTTTTGATATCGGCGAAGAGCTCGTCGGTTATGAGTCGAGCAATCCGTATTGGCGGGCGTTTTGGGCCGGTATCGTCAATACGTTGCGGGTGGCAGTGATCGGCGTTGTGCTCACCACGATTTTAGGAACGCTCGTGGGCGTGGGCCGTTTCTCGCGCAATGGCTTGGTGCGCGGCATTTGCTACGCGTATGTAGAATTTTTCCGCAATATTCCCGTGCTCCTGCAATTACTCATGTGGTATTTGCTGTTTACCGAGCTCCTACCCGAAGCTGCTGCCCCGATGCAATTGGGTAATGTGTTTATCAGCAAAGCCGGATTAACGTACCCGATCCCGGTGTGGGCAAAGGGATTTTTATGGGCAATTTATGGCTTGATCGCGGGTTGCGTTGCCACGTATTTTTACCGTGGGTTTGCGCGCAAAAAGTTTGAAGCAACGGGCACCCCGCAAAGTATGTTTTGGGTGCCGTTAGCCATCATTTGCGCCGGAAGTATTCTCGGCTGGGTGCTTGGCGGTGCGCCCTCAGAAATGCTGGTACCGAAAAAAGGTGAATTTGCCGTTGAAGGCGGCGGCTCGCTTTCGCCGGAGTTCGTCTCCGTTTTGTTAGGGCTTACCTTTTATACCGCTGCGTTTGTAGCCGAAGTGGTGCGCTCTGGTATCCAATCTGTTGCCCGGGGGCAAAGCGAAGCGGCGATGGCGCTGGGACTTACCAAGGGCCAAGAGATGCGGCAAGTGCTCTTAC
>JANMDS010000234.1:0-2168 GCA_031376405.1 Betaproteobacteria bacterium | reverse complement strand
ATTGAGTATCAATGGCGGGAAGATGGTGTTACCCGCAAGTGGCCACCTGAGCGCAAGAAATAGATCGAGACTGCGCAATGACGACGATACTGAATGCGGGTTTTGTTTATGGCAGCGAAGACGAGGATGTGATCATCGTTGGCTTTGCGGACCAGGAATACGATACGCGTCGATACGTACTTCTGCAAAGAAGCAAGCATGTCTCTGCGGAAGAAGAGTTGCTTGGCCACGGTGAAGTCCATATCGCTATAAACGATGAACGTTGTTCTGCTTATGGCGCTGTTGAGCGAATAATTTTGAGCGAGTCGCAGGTGACAATCGAGCTTGACAAGGACGCTGCTGGATCTCTCGGAGTTAATGAAAAAATTGCGATCTGCTTCTTCAAAGAAGCGGTTGATTTGTTGCGCCTGGAGGCAGACTTAAAGTCGCTTTGTAGCTACCGAACGGGGTTGTTCAAATCATTGTCTTGATGTGGCTAGGAAATTTCCTAGCCAATTGCCAGCCTTCGCTCAGAATGGCCTAGGAAAAATCTTAGCTGTGCCTCAGCATTCGCTTGTGCAGAGAGTGTTTACCTCTGGCCGCTTGTATGCGCTACTGTCCTTGGAGCCTCAGCGCAACCTAAGCACTGCGATTTGGCCGCAGATCACTTGACGGTCTTGCGCTTGGCTGCTTCGCGTTGAGCGACGGCTGATTTGCTCTCAGGTTGCACTCGGCTTCTGCTTGGCGCCTTTAATCCGTTTGATCTCATCCGGATGCAGTGCGATGAAGTGATCGCGATCGAAGGCGATGCACCAGGTCTCGCCGCACTCGATGAGTTTGGCTGTGCGGGTACCGTCTGTGTCGCTGAGTTCAAAAGTCGCGAAGTCGCGTGGCTTGCGGTTACTATTTTGCTCGCGTACTTGGCTCCATAGCTTGTCGGCTTCATCACGACCGACGGCGCTAGCACCGAGTACTGGCAACAACAGGTAGAAAGCCACAAACAGCAAGCAGATGGGCATGAGAAAAAAGAGCGCGCCGGTGAGCATCATCGACAGCGTTATCTGAAAGCCAGTCGATGCGCGGCTGATCGCGCTGCGCGATCGGTGCCATCCTTCGTGAAGCTTGGTACGCAAGCGTTTGGATAAGCGGTAGTAGATAAATAGCGCGATGGCCATAACGGCAAAAGTCGCTAATGTTTGGAGAATGAAACGCAGCACCCCTTCGCCGGGAATTTGGTTGAGCGCCAGGCCCAGCATGCCGTAGAGCGACTCGAAGCCGGTGCGCGTGTAGCCATTGAAGTCCAATGGCGCTAATGATTCATCCAGGCCCAGCCCGCGCAGCAACGATGCGCGAGCGGCATAGCCGCAGTAGTAGCCCATCGGCAACAGCAGGGAAAGCGCGGTGATCAGCCCGGCGCTGACAGACCCCCAGCTCAGTTGGCTTGGCGTCGATACGGTGCTGCTGGGTTTTTTTGCCTTCTTGGTGCTGTCCATAGCGCATGACTTCCTAGCGCTGTTGTCGTTGCGCGGTGCGGCGTCCGCGTTGCCCTGAAATCTTCATCTTCGCGATCTGAGTTCGCTTGACTAATCCGTCCATGACGGCGATGAGCGCTTGTTGGTCGCCATCGGGCAATTGATCGACTTGCTGCACGAGTTCGTGCAGCTCGGGGTTGCGCAACACGATATCGCTGGTGAGCTCTTTGCGGCCGGCGAGTTCGTCAAGACTGACCTGCAACGCATCGGCGATCCTGACGACCGTATCGAAATGCGGCGCTGCGTCGCCGGTCTCCCAGCGGTTGTAGACGCGTGCGCTGATGTTGAGTAGCTGCGCGAGACGCGCCTGCGTGATGTTGCGTTCGCTGCGCAGTTGTCGCAGTCGTTCCGGGAATAGGGCCATATCCAACACGGGGAAGAGTTTGAGGGTTGCGACCATGTTATGGGCTCCATTGAGGGGTACCGACTTGCATAGACACTATAGTACGAGTTAACGTGTACGCGAAAGTCTATTGACGCATTTTGCCAGGAGAACCCGAAATGGCCCGCATCCCCGAATCTGAAATCGAACGCCTCAAGCTGCAGGTATCGGTGGTGCGGCTCGTTGAGGCGGCTGGGGTTGCGTTGAAGCCGCACGGTAAGGACATGGTGGGGCGGTGCCCCTGGCATCAGCCGGACCGCACGCCTTCGCTTGTG
>JANMDS010000211.1:0-2055 GCA_031376405.1 Betaproteobacteria bacterium | reverse complement strand
GCTACGAGCCGCAGTCACTGACAAATTGCGAATTACATCACCTGACCGTGTTGGAAACCGTGCGACTTATCCCGAAGCGCCGTCGAACTGAAGCCGGTTCACTGTGGAGTTCCAATAATTGAGGGTTGGCTATATTTTGCGCAGGGTCTCGTGGCGCTAGGCGTTGTGGGTGCGATTGCAGGTATCGTTTTCTTTGCTCTGTGGAAACGTTCGGCCGGGAAAAGCGTTACCAATTTATTTCCGAATCCTATGCCTGACGCTAGTAGCGGACCTTGAATGTAGGCGAGTCTTCGGGATTAGACTTCCGATGATCATAGACGCGTGTCGTCGAAACATTGGCGTGTCCTAGCCATTCTTGAACCTTCGCGATGTCGGCTCCTTGATCTAACGCGTTGGGCGGGGCAAAATATAGGTCAAGGAGGACCTAACGGAGGCAACAAAGTAGCGCTCGTTGCGAGAACTGCACGCCGTTAGGTCATCGCATACGATGCCCGACTGTCTTCGTGTTCTGATTGCAGCGTGAGCTGCGAGGTTCCGGGAGCAAAGCTGGAGTCGCGCCTCTAGCTCGGCGACGCGCGTCAAGGGTGAGCCGCATGCGGCCGAACGACACGCCATGGATGGTGTGGCTGGACCGATTGCAAAGCAGAATCGTGTAGCAATCGGGGATGCCCGAACAGCCGCGCACAAAGAACAAAATTCCGCATCGCGCGCGCTGGTGGTAAACGTATGTCATGGCGGGCACAACCTTACACGCACACGTACTTTGGTAGGATGATGGAAAAAGTGGTGACCGGCGGGGCAACCGATTTCCGGCATTTCATCAACGTGAACCGGCAGTCTGTCGTGGTCGTATCGCGAAAATCCACAGGGACCAATGCCTCGACGTATCGCCTGGACGATCATTTGGGCAGTACGGTGCACTTGATGGACAGCGCCGGCGCCAACTAGTGATGGAAAGTTTCGAGGCTTATGGTCAACGCCGCGGATCGAATTGGACCGGCGCGCCGACACCTGCTGAGCTAACAACCATCAATGACAAGACACGAAAGGAATTTACCCGGCACGAGATGCTCGATAATACCGATCTCGTGCACATGAACGGGCGAGTCTATGACCCAGCTGCTGCAAGCGCTGTTATTCACGACCTTTTGAAGATTGTGCCTTCGTTGGTAATTAGGTAGGCAATCTAGAAATGGATCTCTGGAGGCAGATTCGCGACGTCGCCGGGCCAAATAACGTATGTTATTTGAGAGTCGCTGGTGACAAGAACTTGCACTCGCGCGACACATACTGACCAGCGCGCAATGCCTAGGCGCTTGATGGTCTCGCCATTTAGCGTTTGTACCTGGCGATCTGCGCCGAACCACCATCCGCTATAGCGGATTTTTATCTTGGCTCCGGCAGGCGCCTGAAAAAACCCGGTGGTGGTGACGTTCCAAAACGTTTCTAGGGTGCGCCAGGCTCCCGCCTTGACAGACTTGGTTTGCACTGGCATATCGTGTGCTCCTGAAGTGGATTGAAGCCGTCCGACTGTACTCCGACTGTGCCGCAGGGCGTACCTTGAAATGCCTGACCATTGTCGATAATGCGACAGATGAAGCCGTGGCGATCAGTGTCGAGCACACGATCGGTGGAGCTCATCTAACACGAATCCTGGACGGCATCTGCGCACAGCGCGGCAAGCCGATGATGATACGTTCGGACAACGGGAAGGAGTTTACCGGCGAGGCGATGCTCAACTGGGCGCACCGCCACGGTGTGACGCTGCGGCTCATCGAACCCGGCAAACCGAACCAGAATGGGTACATCGAAAGCTTCAACGGATGACTGCGCGATGAATGTTTGAACGAACATTGGTTCACGAGTTTGGCGCATGCCAAGGCATTGATAGAAGTTTGGCGATGTGAATACAACGAGGAAAGACCGAAGAAGTCACTCGGCGGGCTAACTCCCGCCCAGTTTGCTAAGCACTTGACCCAAACGACCTTTACAATGCGGGGTGACTCCACAGCCGTGTGCTACTGAGAGTGGGGGGGTGTCGGTGCCGTCGCTTTG
>JANMDS010000168.1:0-6087 GCA_031376405.1 Betaproteobacteria bacterium | reverse complement strand
GTTTCTTATCCTCGATTACGCCTGCAAAAAAACCGGTGCTAATCGCGGCTACCTAGCCGCGCTACGCCCTGATTTTGTACCTTCGTTCGGCGCAATGCGCTTCGCTTTTTGCCGCCCTACGGAGTACGCCTTACGCGGGTTTGAATCCAGGCAGTGGCATCGCGCGAAAAGTGTCGTTTTTGCGCCGTTGGTTTCTTGCGGCACGCCGCGCGCCTTCTGCCCAACTCCTGGCGATTCATCTTTTTCACGCAAAAATTAAGGGTTTTTTCTCGAAAAATGGGGGGTTTGGGGGATAGACAGGGCGCTAAGCCACCGCTACGCTAGTTAAAGCGGTGCGCACGTTGCAGCACTCGGATTCGGGAAAAAATCAAACATGTATTTCACTCTTACTTCATGGCCCTCACAAAACTTTACTCCGCCACCTAGCGCGCAGCGCATGACGGCTCGTTTGAGTGCGAGCGCGCTCTTGTGTGCCTTGGCAGCGCTTGTATCCAGCACAGAAGCCTTCGCCCAACACAAGCCCGACGCCCTGCTCTCGATTGATCAAAACCGAGCTGCCGTGGTCGAGAAAATCCTCTTCGCCTGGGGCAAAGAGATTCCCGCTGTCCAAGCGGAAAGCTTCAAGCAAAAGTTAAGCAGCCTGCGCGCCGACCATCTCCTCGCAGCGAACCTATCGGGCTCGTTCGATGGGGTGTTGGAAGTGCTCAATTCGCACGAACTTACGCAGAAACACACAGCAATACCTGCGGCGCAAAAACAGCCATTATTAGGCGATATCTCCCAAAAAACAGCTTTTCCCACCGCCGATTCGCCCACCGACAAAAGCAAAGCTTTAGGCGATGCCGCCGCCGATTTGGTCTACACCCCGATCACCCCCTGCCGCTTGTTCGACACCCGCGCCGGGCAAACGAGCGCGCTTGGTACAGTCGGGGGCCCGTTTAGCAACCAGCAAACCAAAACTATCGTGCCCAGCGGCGCATGCGGTATTCCTGCCTTGGGCGTGGCCAGCCTCTTTTTGTCCTATCACGCCTACAACAACAATCCCGCTAGCTTAGGGGTGATCGGTTTCATGAAGCCGGGCGCGGCCTTTAGCGCCTTGGCCGGTGCGTGGACCGGCGGGGTTTGGGTCACCTCCACCTACATTACCGGCACGAACCCCAACGGCAGCTTCGATGCCTTTGTGGGGAACGGTGTACCCATGACGGCGGACATGATTGTCGATGTCATGGGCTACTTCCGCGCGCCACAAGGCGTAATCGGGGACATCACCGATATCCAAACCGCAGCGGGCTCGGGCTTAACGGGTGGGGTGACGAGTGGAGTAGCCAATCTCACCCTCGCCAATGCTTACAAACTGCCGCAATCGTGTGCCAATCAACAAGTGCCGAAGTTCAATACCGGAACTGGACTCTGGGAATGCCAGAATGATCTGCAAGGCACGGGCGGCGGCGGCACGGGCACAGTGACTAACATCGCGACCGGCTCGGGCTTGACCGGTGGGCCGATTACGACCACGGGGACGATTAGCTTAGCCTCAACCCAGCTCATGCCAACCACGGCCTGCGCGGCAAACCAGATCCCGAAGTGGAGCGGCACGGCTTGGGCTTGCGCGGCAGATGCGACTAGCACTGGCGGAGCGGCAAATGCTTGGGTGCAAGGGGGGAATGCGTTTGGGACGATTGGAATATTGAGCGTGACCGATGGGCAAACACTACGCGTGGAAACGAACGGGGACAACTTAATCATGAGTGCCGGTTTAGGCAGCGCAAAGGTGCGGATTCAAGATGTGGTGGTGGCAGGCGTTTCCTCGCCAAATGTTATTTCGGGTGCCTCTTACAACAGCGTAGGCTTAGGCGTGAAAGGCGCGACTATTGCCGGTGGTGGCAGCGCAAATGTGGCCGGTGGCGCACAACCGGATCGCAATGAGGTGACGGCGGATTTTGGAACTGTGAGCGGTGGGTTGACAAATCGTGTAAGTGGAAGTCAGGGTGTGGTAGCGGGCGGTAGTAGCAACAGCGCCAGTGGCATCTACGGCACGATCGGAGGGGGCAGTTTCAATCGAGCCGAAGCTAGAAACGCAACCGTCGGAGGAGGAATAAACAACGTCGTAAATGGAATAAGTAGTGTGGTCTCGGGAGGAGAAGGTAACAGGGCATCTGGAGTAAATGGCACAGACAGCCTTGCCAGCGCGGTTGGTGGTGGATACCAAAACGTAGCTAGCGCATACAGCAGCGTGGTCAGCGGCGGTGCGAGCAATGTGGCATCCGGGTTTTGGAGCACCGTTCCGGGTGGTTCTCAAAATGAAGCCATCGGATCGACCAGTTTCGCAGCGGGCTATTTGGCGATCGCCACTGGCAGTACCAGTTTCGCGCTCGGCTATCGATCCAAAGCCACCCGCGATGGTCAGTTTGTCTGGGCAGATAGCAAGTCTTTTGATTTCAACCCAGAAGCGCTCGGGGCGTTTGGAGCGCCGGGTCTGCAAGCGAATACGTTTAACGTGCGCGCAACCGGTGGTTTTTATTTCGTGAGCGGCATCGGTGCGAGCGGTTCTCCGACATCGGGTTGTACGCTTGGCCCCGGGGGGACGGGCTGGGCCTGCGCGAGCGACCGGGCGGTGAAAGAAGGGATCCACGCGATTAAGCCGCGGCAAGTGCTGGATCGGCTGCTCGCTATGCCGGTGTCTACTTGGTCGATGATCGGCACTGGCGTGCAGCAAATGGGCCCGATGTCGCAAGATTTTTTCAAAGCCTTTAATCTGGGCAAAACGGACAAAGCGATTAACTCGGTGGACGCCCAAGGCGTAGCGTTCGCAGCGATTCAGGGTTTAAATCAAAAGCTGCGAAGCGAAGTGACTAAGCTCGCGGGTGAGGGCAAAGCCAAGGACGCGATACTTTCCGCGCAAGGGGAGAAAATTTCAACGTTGGAACGCGATCTTGCCGCCATCAAGAAAAAACTGGGGCTTTGAGGTAGGGCGCGCGGCTGAAAAACCCTCCGCGCAACCTCCGCCCGAAACGCTTGGATAACGGGATTACGCGTTGCCCAAACCTGCGGCGTAAAAACCACACTTTTAAGGAGATATCTTCCATAAAGTGTGGTTTTTACGCCGCAGGTATTTACGTTGGGCTCCAACCCGCATTCCTCATAATGCAAACGATTGCAATAAATAATTGCACTGCAACAAATACTTAACTATGCCGAACGTGCATGGGTTCGCACAGAATACGCATACACAGGGCTTGGATACTCGCCGATAATGTGCAACCGTCGTACACCGACGGGAGTTTGTTGGCGCGTGGCCACCCTTACACTCGCGCCCCAAAATGCTGCAACCAGCCTCACGCAGGCTGCAAGTTCGCGCCATCATAAGAAAACTCATTCAATTTATCGGGACGCCTTTTTTTCTTTAGCTATGAACCAACTCGAAACGCTGCAAACGTTGCAAGCCTCGGTACTAGCACCCAGCTATGTACGCAACATGAAACTGCTTAACTGGGTGCGTGAAATAGCCGCGCACACACAGCCGGACGCAATTTACTGGGCCGATGGCTCACAGGCCGAATATGATCGCCTGTGCGCAGAACTGTGTGCGGCGGGCACGATGAAAAAGTTGAATCCTGCGAAGCGCGCGAATTCGTATTTAGCACTCTCTGACCCGACCGATGTTGCGCGCGTTGAAGACCGCACCTTCATTTGTACGGACAATAAAGACGATGCAGGCCCGACTAATAATTGGATGGCGCCTGCGGACATGCGCAGCACGTTAGATAAATTATTTACCGGCTGCATGAAGGGGCGCACGCTCTACGTGGTGCCGTTTTCGATGGGGCCGCTAGGCTCGCCAATTGCCCACATAGGCGTGGAGCTTTCCGATTCGCCCTACGTGCTGGTGAACATGCGCATGATGACGCGCATGGGCAAAGCGGTGTACGACGTATTGGGTGAAACAGGGCATTACGTGCCGTGCGTTCACACGGTGGGCAAGCCACTGGCGAAGGGCGAAAAAGATGTGGCGTGGCCATGTAACGATACGAAATACATCGTGCACTTCCCCGCTACGCAAGAGATTTGGAGCTACGGCTCGGGTTACGGCGGCAACGCCTTGCTGGGTAAAAAATGCTTCGCGCTGCGCATCGCGTCCACCATGGGCAAAGCCCAAGGTTGGCTCGCAGAACACATGCTCATTTTGGGCGTGACCAACCCGCAAGGTAAAAAACATCACGTTGCAGCGGCCTTCCCTTCGGCGTGCGGCAAAACAAACTTTGCCATGCTCATTCCACCGAAAGGTTTTGAGGGCTGGAAAGTAACCACCATCGGCGACGATATCGCGTGGATCAAGCCCGGCGCGGATGGCAAGCTCTACGCGATTAACCCCGAAGCGGGCTACTTTGGCGTAGCACCTGGCACGAACTACGACAGCAATCCGAACTGTATGGATTCGCTCAAAAGCGATACGATTTTCACCAACGTTGCCCTCACCGACGACGGCGATGTGTGGTGGGAAGGCATGACCAAAACGCCGCCTGCCCATTTGATTGACTGGCAGGGCAAAGATTGGACACCCGATTGCGGACGCAAGGCCGCGCATCCGAACGCTCGCTTCACCGTAAGCGCAACGAACAATCCCGCGCTCGACAGCGCGTGGGACGATCCGAAAGGCGTAGCGATTGATGCCTTCATTTTTGGTGGCCGCCGCTCTACGACTGTGCCGCTCGTCACCGAAGCCCGCGATTGGGTAGAAGGCGTGTACATGGCCGCGACGATGGGCTCGGAGACGACCGCCGCGCAAGCGGGCGCGCAAGGCATCGTGCGCCGAGATCCGTTCGCCATGCTGCCCTTTTGTGGCTACAACATGAGCGACTACTTTGCGCACTGGCTTTCGCTTGGCGAAAAGCTGCAAGCCTCGGGCGCAAAGCTACCAAAAATCTTCACCGTGAATTGGTTCCGCACCGACGAAAACGGCAAGTTCATTTGGCCTGGTTTCGGCGACAACATGCGCGTGCTTTCGTGGATGTTAGAGCGCGTAGAAGGCAAACAAACCGGCCTCGAACACGCGCTCGGCGTAACCCCGCGCTACGAAGATTTGAACTGGACAGGCTCGGGATTTACGGCTGCGCAGTACGCGAACATTACTTCGATCGATGCGAAATTGTGGGGCGCGGAGCTTGCGTTGCATACGCAATTGTTTGAGCAATTGAAAACGCGCTTGCCCGCTGCGTTGTTGAATACGAAAGCAAAGTTGGAAGCGCGCTTGGCTGCGTAATATTACGTAGAACCGTTCAATACCTGCGGCGTAAAAACAGCGTTTTCTGGGAGATATCTCCTGGAAAATGCTGTTTTTGCGCCGCAGGTTTTAGTGCCGCAGATGCGCTCGGTTAATCAAAAAACTGCGAGTTATCACCCGCCCACTTCACACTTTCTAACGTGAAGTTTGGCTCAGCAGGATGCAACTCCCACACGCTCGATGCGTTCTTCCGAAACACCTCCACCGTGCGCGTATCGGGGTCAATCAACACGTACTCTTTGAGCTCGGAGAGTTTGCGGTAGTGTGAAAATTTTGCTCCGCGGTCAAACGCCGCGGTAGCAGGCGAGAGTACTTCCGCAATCACCGTCGCGTTAAAAATCGTCGTCGCTTTCGAGTCTTTTGTATCTGCTAATGAACAAGTTATCACTACATCAGGATAGAAATACGCATCTGCCGCCTCCACACGCAAACGCACGTCGGACATGAACACGCGGCAGGGAGTGCCAGTCAAATGAGCCATCATGGTTGACGCAAACCGAAGCGCAGCCGCGTTGTGCTCCAACGTAACACCCGCCATCGCAAACACTTCGCCCAAGATGAATTCATGGCGATCAGCGTGCAGCTTTTCCCATTCGAGAAATTCAGTGGCAGAGAGCTTGGAGAGAGCTTGTCCCATACGTTAGGTTGAGTTTTTGCGAAGAGTTAACCGGATTCTACTCGCGTTGGAACGATAAAACCTGCGGCGTAAAAACAGCATTTTTTGGGAGATATCTCCTGAAAGAAGCTGTTTTTGCGCCGCAGGTTTTTGTGGGTTTGCGATTCGTAGGGTGCTGTTCATAACGCAC
>JANMDS010000073.1:0-2744 GCA_031376405.1 Betaproteobacteria bacterium | reverse complement strand
AATCAACAAGCCCCCACAGTTTATGATCACGTTGCCCTAAGAGGATTAGCCAGAATCCAGCGACTGCAAGGAGATACCGTCCAAGCCGACAAAACCTGGGAACGAGCAGTAACTAGGTTGCGATCAGATCTCAGCGGCTTTGGCCACCGCCGGGAGCTAGCACAGTTGTTACTAGAACGCGGAGCAGAAAAAGATCGATCTGAGGCTTTAGTTTTAATGCAAGCCGAAATCAAAGTTCGCCAAGACCCAGAAAGCTGGGACACTTTAGCCACAGCATATTTACAAATGGGACAAATGCCAGCAGCAGAACAGGCTATCAAAAAAGCCTTAGAGTCAGGAATTCGCGATCCAGGCATCGCCGATCGAGCTGCTACCATCGCTACTGCTCGCGGTCAGTCCAGCCAGGCACAGCAATATCAGCAGTTGGTACAAGAACTCGATCCACTGTTCAACAAAGGAGCCAGACAGGCTCTAGGGCTGGGTGTGGGATTATCAGGATTAAACTAATCAACAAGATATCAATATGAATTTTTTGCACCTGATCAACTCACTATTTACCCAGCACACAATATCTAAAACAGGGAGAATTGCCCTATCTGGGATATTAGGGCTACTGTTGACCCTCTCATTAGCTTTACCTAGTCAGGCTCACTGGGCAGACTTGGCAGTGGCAGACATCCAAATCAAAGAACACAATCTAGAGATTAATTTAACTGTACCTACTGGTTTAGTCAGCCAGTTTGATGATGACAAAAACCAACAGTTGTCAGAGGTAGAAATAACGAAACATCAAGAGAGTTTGCAAAAGTTCTTGAGCGAAAAAATTCGGCTCAAAGCAGCCAGAGAAAAACCAGAGAAGCTGGTGGTAAAATCTGGTACTGTTCAAGGCTTACCCAGTAACCTGAGTCTTACACCTAGCACTCATAGCAGCTTGCTACTGCAATATTTCTGGGTACAGCCAATTAATCAACTGCAAATGAGCTATGACTTATTTATCCCAGGAGTGACTACGGCGCGATGCCTAGCTCAGGTACGCTATGGCAATCAAATCAACAATGTGGTTTTTACTCCTAATGCCAACAACGCAGCTCTAATTGATCTGCCGATCAGTCAACAAATCAGCAGTTTCATTGGTCTGGGCATCGAGCATATTTGGACTGGCTACGATCATATTTTATTTTTAATTAGTCTCCTCATGCTAGGTGGAGAATTGCGTTATTTACTGAAAGTGGTTACAGCCTTTAGCTTGTCTCACTCGGTCACGCTGTTTCTGGCAGCTTTAAATATTATTTCCGTCCCCAGCCGCTGGGTAGAAATTTTGATTGCTTTGTCGATTGCCTATATTGCTGCTGAAAACCTCTGGAGCAAGAAACCGAAAGCCCGCTGGCAATTAGCTTTTGGTTTTGGCTTGATCCATGGCTTAGGCTTTTCATCGGTCATGCAGGAGTTAGAATTACCCCGAACTAATTTGCTAACTTCGATCGCCAGCTTTAGTGTTGGAATCGAACTTGGCCAATTTGCGATCGTGCTGTTAGCCTACGCCTGTCTATTCTATCTACGTAAATTCCCTTGGGATTTAACTATTCGTCGCCTTATCTCAGCAGGGGTGATAGTAATGAGCTTAATCTGGTTGTGGGAGAGAGTTTTTGTCGGCTAAGTAAGTCGCTCTAATTAACTTCTCATTATTTCAGATATAGCTAAAACCAAAGCGGGGTGCAACTCCGCATTGGTTTTCTTATGTCATCAAATCTTAGCTGCTAAAACTTTGTCATACATAGAAGTAATGCCTAAAATCAGACAACCTAAGCTAGTCGTGGGTTGGTGATTGGTATTAGCCGCTACGACAATTCGATCGCCTACCTCAAATACTGTGCCACTGTCATTAATAAAATTACCTTCCAATACCAAGATTGATTCACCAGTGGCATGCCAGTGATGAGGTAACGTTCCCGCCCCGGGAATCTTGAGGAAGAAGGCTATCTGGGCATGTATCTCATCTACTTGCCAAATTACCCGCATAGATCCAGTAGGCATCGGAAATGGTTCCCAATTACTCAAATCCATTGCCACCTGGCGCAGATCAGCCACCGACCACTCGATCAACTCTAATAAATCTGCTGGTCGGGCATCAGTCCGATCAAGTCTTCTAAGCAACCTCTGTGGCAAAAAAAGCTTATTTGTTAAACCGATTGGTAATGGAACGATCGGTGCTCCATAAGCTAAATAGCTCACCACTGCTTGAAGAAATGCTAATTCTGCTTGTAAATCTGTAGATTTAATCAATTCTTGCTCAAACTCTGCCTTGTTCCCAAGAATATCGAAAGCATAGCTAACAACATATTCCTGCAGGGAAAATAGATTAGTCATGAAATAGTCCTATCATTGTTCTGACAGCCTGAAAATTTTTGTTAGAGAGTGTTAGTCATTTGCCAATTTAACAACAGCCAGGAGACAATTGCCGTCGCTAAGCCCATACCGCCAAAGTATAAGCCAGTAGCTAATCCGGGCTGAGATAATTGCCCTAGTGCCCAAGGAATTTGAGCCAGACTCAAAATACAGAAGGCCAAACCCGCTACCAGCAAATAACCAACTGTCAGTGCCGCATTAGAAACGATCGAGGTCATCGCTAATAACCCTGATATGATGCCGATAGAAATTTGCATTGAGCGATAATTACCCCAGCGTTGTACCCAGCCTTTAGTGAATAATACGCTCGCCGCAGAAACCGCCAAAATTATTGCAGT
>JANMDS010000047.1:0-6336 GCA_031376405.1 Betaproteobacteria bacterium | reverse complement strand
CAGAAAAAATACAACAACCGGTGCGTGCAGTGTTGCTGATACGGTTGGCGATGGAGTCTCCCAACCCGGCCCGCACTTCACAATAACTACAAACTACGAAATATCTCCCCTAAATGGGGGTTAACAATTGCCTGAAGTCTGTTTACACTATCGCTGTCGATTCGGACTTTTTTTATTGTTTTTCGACTTCGAATTTACGAAGGGTGAAGCATGACCAATCCAAAGAATAAGACGAAAATGCGATACCTCACTCCGCTTGCTTCTGGCGCAAAAGTACGTGTTTGCGCAACGGGCCAACTTTCCGACTCTTGCGCATGAATCTCGAGCAATATGTCCGCTACTACACAAAGCGGCTGCGCAATCTTGGACTTTACGATCGCTCGCAACTCCACGCGATGTGGGAGCATAAGCATTTACGACGGCTCATGGATCATCTCAACGTCGATTGCGTTTTCGATATTGGCGCGAACGAAGGGCAGTACGCGGTCTCCCTGCGCAAAAAAGCGCTATTTGAAGGATTCATTTTTTCCTTTGAACCAGATCCGAAGGTCGCTGCGCTGGCTCGAGCGAAGGCAACAGCGATGGGCGATCAAAAATGGATTGTGTTTGATATTGCCGTCTCCGATACAGATGGGACCACAACGTTCAACCTCGCGCATGACAGCCAAGGTAGCTCCTTAAGCACGCCTTCGGCGGAGGCGATGAAGCGGGATTTTGACTGGATTAAGATCGAGAACACAATAACTGTGCAGTGCGAGCGGCTATCGGTCGTCTTTGATCGTTTGAAATCCCAGTACGGATTTTCAAGACCTTTTTTGAAGATGGACACGCAAGGGTTCGATGTAAACATCGTGCGTGGTTCGCCGGAAACCATGCCGCTTTTTGTAGGGCTGCAAAGCGAGCTCGCTGTGGTAAAGCTCTATTCAGATTCGATCGACTTTCGAGAAGCGCTTGCGGAATACGAAAAGCACGGCTTCGTGCTAAGCGCCTTTGTGCCAAACAACGAAGGGCATTTTCCTCAAATGGTGGAAACAGATTGCATCATGGTGCGCGGTGATCTGGTTAAAAAATAGCGGCGCAAACTTGTTTCGAGCTGGTGTGTTTTCTTAAAAAACCTGCGGCGCAAAACACGCTTTTTTTGGGAGATATCTCCTAAAAACTGCCTGTTTTGCGCCGCAGGTAGTTGCCGCTAACGCTACGGAAAAACGTTTTAGTCGGCGTACTGACCAGCCGCTTTGATGACTTTTCCCCATTTATCAATTTCCGAAGCTAACCAAGCCTTGTGCGCTTCCGGTGTCTGCTTGGATATTGGCGTGACGTCGGCGGCTAGATCGCCCATACGCTTCACCACGTCCGGATCCTTTAGCGCAGCTTGCATGGCGGCGTTTACTTTCGCTATTACGTCTTTCGGTGTGCCTTTTGGGGCATACATGCCATGCCACACCACCACCTCAAAGCCCTTGAGCCCCTGCTCATCGAGCGTAGGCACGTTCGGCAACGCGCCAATGCGAGTTTTGGAAGTGACACCGTACAAATTGACCTTATCGGCCTTGATTTGCGGAATCGTTTGCGTCGTTTGGTCACACAGTAGGTCTACCTGACCACCAACCAAGTTGGTCATGGCCGGTGCGGTGCCTTGGAACGGAACGGTTACCAGATCCACGCCGATAGCTTGTTGGAAAATGGTTCCGCACAAATGGGAAACCGCGCCCAAACCAGCGTTAGCCAGCGCCATTTTGTCTTTATTTGCCTTAATGTAGGTAATAAGATCTGGTAAATTTTTTGCGGGAAGATCCTTTTTGCCCAACAGCGTCATCGGAACGTCCACCGTTAAGCCGATCGGTTCGAAATCGTTGATCGGGCTGTAGGCGAGCTTGCGATAGAGAGCGGGCGCGGTGGCCATGCCGTTGTGGTGGATGAGCAGGACGTGTCCATCCGGCGCGGCGTTTTTCACATACGCCGCAGCGATCGTGCCACCCGCGCCGATTTTGTTCTCGACCACTACTGATTGCCCCAATGTTTTGCTCATCGCAGCGGCCAAAGAGCGCCCGACTACGTCGGTTGGGCCACCTGCTGCAAATGGCACCACCAGCGTAATGGGTTTCGTGGGGTAAGCCAACGCCAATCCAGCGGCGCCGATTGAAAGGGCGGTCGCGGCTATTTTTATGAATTTCACTTTTTAATGTCTCCTGGGAAAATAATGTGCTGCCAACAGTTGGGGCGACTCCCACCAGGAGGCGCGTAACCGTGGCAAAGCTGATTTACAGAACGGATCTGCACAAACAATCGTGGACACGCCGACACCACGGAAAACCCGCTTTTGGTCGAAGTGCCATATTGTGTATGTTTGGCGCTTCGCTCCATTTTGCCGCAAACTGGATTTCTCGGCTTGGCCGTGGCCGTTGCTGCATAGCGCCCCGGCCCGAACGCTGGCAGCTTAACTCTCGTCTATAGCCGCGCTCGCAACCCGCAAAACTCGCAGCGCGGTAGAAATGGAAAAGCCTCTGGATTGCAGAAACCGCACATGCTTGGCCTTTTCCTTCTCATCCGCCGGTGGGTTTCGAAATTTAGTCTGCCAAAGCGCTTGGGCAACGGCCAAATCATCGCTGTGCGCTTCGCTTAACGATTGCGCCAACGCATCGTCAATTTCATCGCGCGCCACGCCAGCCGCCTTGAGCTTGCCTGCGATGGCGGATTTACTCATTCGCCCTGCCAAATGTCGGGTTATGGATTCTGCGTAGCGCTTATCCGACTGATACCCATCGGCCTTGAGGGATTCGAGCGCTGACAGCGCGCTTTGCGCGTTGGCGTGGGCCAACTCACGCGCACTCATTGGCTCGACGAAGGATAGTACCTGCGGCGCAATTTCGGCACTTTTTGCAGGATATCTCCCTGAAATTGGCGTAATTTCACCGACTTCACCGGCGTCGAAACCATTGTCGAGCGACGTTTGGGTCGCACGGGATGCTTGCTTTTGCGCAGCTTTTTCGTTGCGCTGCGCAGCGGTGCGCTCCCGTTGCGCGCTTCGCGCGGTGGCGCGCGCAAGTTTTTGCAGCAGTTCTTTTTCCGAATGCTCCCGTCCCGCGAGGAGCTTAATAGCTTTGCTACGCAACCGAGCCACTTCGCTTGGCTTGTTGCCCTCATCGCCGCCATCGCTCATCGCTCGCGCGCCCTAAGTTTCGATCAGAACACTACTCTTTCGCCGCTTCGCCACGCAACGGCTTGGGTTGCGCCACGTTCAGTTTTTCACGTACTTTGGCTTCAATTTCGGATGCCATGGCTGGATGTTCACGCAGATATTCGCGCGTGTTGTCTTTACCCTGTCCAATGCGCTCGCCACCGTAGCTGTACCAGGAGCCCGATTTTTCGACGAAGCCGTGGGTGACGCCCAGCTCAATAATTTCACCTTCGCGCGAGATGCCTTCCCCATACAAAATATCGAAGAGCGCCTCACGGAAGGGCGGCGACACTTTATTTTTCACCACTTTCACGCGGGTTTCATTGCCCACCACCTCATCGCCCTTTTTAATAGAGCCAATGCGGCGGATATCTAACCGCACGGAGGCGTAAAACTTAAGCGCGTTACCGCCAGTCGTGGTTTCCGGTGAACCAAACATTACGCCGATCTTCATGCGAATTTGGTTGATGAAGATAACAAGCGTATTGGTGCGCTTGATGTTACCCGTGAGCTTGCGCAGCGCTTGGCTCATCAAGCGGGCTTGCAAGCCCGGCAGTTGATCACCCATTTCGCCCTCGATCTCGGCTTTGGGAACAAGCGCGGCCACAGAATCAATCACCACGATATCTACGCCGCCCGAGCGCACGAGCATATCCGCAATTTCCAGGCCCTGCTCGCCTGTATCGGGCTGACTAATAAGCATATCCGGTACGTTCACGCCCAATTTCTGCGCGTAGACAGGATCCAGTGCATTCTCGGCATCTACGTAAGCCGCGACGCCGCCCATTTTTTGCACTTCGGACACCACTTGCAAGCATAAGGTGGTTTTGCCGGACGACTCTGGTCCGTAAATTTCCACCACGCGGCCGCGAGGCAGACCGCCCACACCCAACGCGATATCCAAGCCCAATGAGCCCGTAGACACCACCTGCAAATCGGGCTCAGAGGAACCCTCCCCCATTTTCATGATGGAGCCTTTGCCAAATTGCTTTTCAATTTGCTGCAAGGCGGCGGTGAGGGCTTTTTTGCGGTCGTCCATAGTATGCTCGATTGCTCAGTGGTGATGATGAGGTGTTAGTGTTTATGCATTCAATACTGTTGTAGTGTACAGCATTGTTGCGCGTTGTCAAATTGGGGTCATTACGCGCATTTGGAGTTTATGCGTTCCGGAGCAGGCTCCTCGGTGCAAGCACAAATTAGTTCTGCTGCTCGGATACACAGTTCGGAATTGCAGCTTCGCTGTTATGTCTATACAATTACGGCATGACCTTCAGATCCACCAAATCCGCGCCTAACCTTAACCCAGGCGACGTTTCGTATTCCCTCTGGCGCACTATCGCCCAGGGCGCTGCGCCCACACTGAACCCAGCCTGCTGGCCAAAGATACAGAGGAGCGCGGAAACCGTACAAGCCATTCTCAAACGGGACGCGCCCACCTACGGCATCAACACCGGCTTCGGCAAACTCGCAAGCGTGCGCATTGGCGCGGCAGATTTAGAAACGCTTCAACGCAATATCGTGCTCTCGCACGCGGCGGGCGTGGGAGAGCCTTCTTCGGTTGAGGTGACGCGGCTGATGATGGCGCTGAAAATTGCGAGTTTGGCGCAAGGTGCATCAGGCGTGCGCGTGGAGGTGATTAAGTTATTACAGTCGATGATGGCGGGCGGGGTGATTCCTGTCGTACCCTCGCAGGGCTCGGTGGGCGCGAGTGGCGATTTGGCCCCGCTCGCCCACATGACCGCCGTGATGATCGGCGTGGGCGAAGTCCATGGCGAACACGGCCCAATCCCTGCCGCTTTGGCCTTGCAAAAGGCCGGGCTTTCACCGATTACGTTGGGTGCAAAAGAAGGATTGGCGCTTTTGAACGGCACGCAGTTTTCGACGGCGAACGCGCTCATAGCGCTCTTTCAAACCGAAACACTCTTTCAATCCGCACTCATTACGGGCGCGCTCTCAACGGATGCCGCACGAGGCACCGATGCACCGTTTGATCCGCGCATCCACACGCTGCGTAAACATCGCGGGCAGATTGAAACGGCAGCGGCGCTGCGCACGCTCTTGCAAGGCAGCGAAATTCGCGCTTCGCATTTAGTGAACGACGAGCGCGTGCAAGACCCGTATTGCCTGCGCTGCCAGCCACAAGTGATGGGCGCAATTTTGGATTTGTTGCGGCAGGCCGCGACAACGCTGATTACCGAAGCCAATGGTGTGACCGATAATCCACTTATTTTCGCGGACACTGGCGAAGCACTTTCTGGCGGCAATTTTCACGCTGAGCCCGTCGCGTTCGCAGCGGACATGATTGCCATGGCGCTGTGCGAAATCGGCTCGATTGCCGAGCGGCGTATCGCCATGTTGGTAGACCCCGCGCTCTCGGGCTTACCCGCCTTCCTCACGCCAAAACCGGGGCTGAACTCGGGCTTTATGATTCCGCAAGTTACCGCTGCGGCGCTTGTTTCTGAAAACAAACAACGCGCGATGCCTGCAAGCGTAGATTCCATCCCTACTTCCGCTAATCAAGAAGATCACGTATCCATGGCGGCGCATGGCGCGCGGCGCTTGCTCGATATGGTGAAGAATACACAGAGCATCGTCGCCATTGAATGGCTGGCAGCCGCCCAAGGCTGCGACTTTCATGCATCGCTCAAGTCGAGCGCAGCGCTTGAAGCCGCACGCGCGTGCATTCGCGCTAAAGTTCCCACTTTAGCCGATGATCGGCATTTCTATCCAGACATACAAGCCGCTCTTACGCTCGTGCGCGAAGGCGCGCTCGTTCGAGCCGTTGGCAATATCCATCTTCCCTCGCTTTCCGGAGAACCCACATGAACGCAACTGAATCTTTTTTGAAGCCTACAGACCCGCGCCTTGACCCCTCGCGCGTAATCCGCGCGCCGCGGGGCACAGCGCTCAGCTGCAAAAACTGGCAAATCGAAGCGGCGTATCGCATGATTCAAAACAATCTCGATGCGGAAGTGGCGGAATACCCACAACATTTGGTGGTGTACGGGGGCATCGGCCGGGCCGCGCGCGATTGGGTCTGCTTCGATGCGATTTTGGATTCGCTTAGAAAATTAGAGGCCGATGAATCGCTGCTCATTCAATCGGGCAAGCCAGTGGGCGTTTTCAAAACCCACGAAAATGCGCCGCGCGTGTTGATC
>JANMDS010000046.1:0-3006 GCA_031376405.1 Betaproteobacteria bacterium | reverse complement strand
CGCACGGTGCGAGGCTCCACGCTCGTTGAAAAAAGTAAAGAGTACGTGCAAGCCGCGCGGGTGATTGGCGTACGACCGGTGGCGATCATGTTTAAGCACGTTCTACCTAACGTTTTGGGCCCCGTGTTGGTGATAGCGACGCTTAATATTGCCAATGCCATCATCGCCGAATCCACCCTATCTTTTCTGGGTGTCGGCATGCCAGCAACGGAGCCCTCTCTTGGTACGCTCATCAGCGTGGGGAACGATTACCTGTTTTCTGGCGAGTGGTGGATAACGATTTTCCCGGGAATCGCGCTCATTGTGATGGTGCTCTCCGTGAATTTGCTTGGCGATTGGCTGCGCGATGCTCTTAACCCGAAGTTACGATAATGGCCTTACTCGAAGTTAAAGATTTGGTGGTGGAATTCCCCACCCGACGCGGCACATTGCGCGCGGTGGATGGCATTTCGTTCACTATCGAAGCGGGCGAAGTATTGGGTGTAGTGGGCGAATCTGGCGCAGGTAAATCCATGACCGGCGCGGCGATTATCGGTTTGCTTGAGCCGCCTGGTCGGATTGCAGGCGGTGAAGTCTGGCTCAATGGCAGACGGATCGATAATCTATCCATTGCCGATATGCGCCACGTTCGGGGCAAAGAAGTCGGCGCGGTGTTTCAAGATCCACTGACCTCGCTCAACCCGTTGTACACGGTTGGGCGACAAATCAGCGAAACGGTGCGTGCGCATTTGAATGTTTCGGAGTCGCAAGCCCGTGATCGAGCGGTGCGGTTGTTGGAAGAAACCGGCATTCCCGCGGCCCGAGAGCGGATCGACCATTATCCGCATCAGTTTTCTGGTGGTATGCGCCAGCGCGTGGTCATTGCCCTCGCGCTCGCAGCGGAGCCCAAGCTCATCGTGGCAGACGAGCCTACAACCGCGCTCGACGTATCCATTCAAGCCCAAATCATCACGCTGTTAAAGCGGCTTTGCAAAGACCACGGCGCAGCGGTCATGTTAGTCACCCACGATATGGGGGTTATCGCCGAAACTGCTGACCGCGTGGCCGTAATGTACGCGGGCCGGATCGCAGAGATTGGCCCTGTGGCCGAAGTGATTCATCACCCGCAACACCCCTACACCGTAGGGCTGATGGGTTCAATTCCCGACTTGGAAACCGAACGGGAGCGGCTTACGCAAATTGATGGTGCGATGCCTCGGCTGAACGCGATCCCAAATGGTTGCGCCTTCAATCCACGTTGCCAAAGCGTGATGGAGCGTTGCCGAGTAGATCTTCCTCCACTCGTTCGTGCCGACAAAACATTCGCCGCCTGCTGGCTGCATCACTAGACCAAAGCGACGCCCTTATGAGCACATTGATCGAACTCAAGAACGTCACCAAAACGTTTGACGTCTCAGCCCCTTGGTTAAATCGCGTCATCGAGCGTAAGGGCCGTCAGCTGCTTCACGCCGTGTCGGATGTGTCGTTCACGATTGAAAAAGGCGAAACACTCGCGCTCGTAGGGGAATCGGGATGCGGTAAATCGACCGTAGCGCGCGTTATCTGTGGGCTCTACGCGCCAAGTGCGGGCGAGGTACGGTTTGATGGCGAACCGCTACGCAGCGTAGCGAAAGACGATGCGCTTGCGCGTGCGCAGCGACGCCGCGTGCAGATGATTTTCCAAGACCCGTACGCTAGCCTCAACCCGCGCTGGCGCGTCCGAGACATTGTCGCGGAGCCGATTCGCGTTCACAGCTTAGTACAAGGTGAAGCGAGTATCGAAAAGCGTATCGTTGAATTGCTCGATTACGTGAAGCTTGGAAAAGCGGATGGTGAGAAATTTCCACATCAGTTTTCGGGTGGTCAACGCCAGCGTATTTCTATCGCACGTGCCTTGGCGAGCCAACCAGAATTTTTAGTCTGCGACGAACCGACCTCGGCGCTTGATGTATCGGTACAGGCGCAGGTGCTCAATTTAATGAAAGACTTGCAGCGCGAGTTAAAGCTCACTTATCTTTTCATCTCCCACAACCTCGCAGTGGTCCATCACATTGCAGATCGTGTGGGCGTGATGTATCTGGGGCGCGTCGTTGAGTTGGCTCATAAATCAGAGTTGTTTAAAGACCCAAAACACCCTTACACCCGCATGTTGCTCGATGCGATCCCTGATTTGCAAATGACAGGCAGATCGAGAACACCGGTGGCAGGAGAAGTACCCAATCCACTGAATCCACCCTCCGGCTGTACGTTTCATCCGCGCTGCCCACAGGCTACCGAGCGCTGCAAAGCGGAAATTCCAAAGCTCAAATCGGTTGGAAGTCGTCTACTCGCATGTCCTATTATGGAAGTCTGAAACGGTTGTATGTGTCTTTGTCGCGATTCAAATACAATACGCGATGAGAATAACGGTTCATGCGGGCGCGGGGGCGTAACGCAAACCGTTACAAAACAAAAAGTGGGTCTGCGCCGGTAACGGTGCGGGTAAAGGTTTGCAGGATAAATCAACACTGAGCCGATTTGAGTCTCGGCGTGTAACCTGGAGACGTGCGCTTGGTACGCTGCGCGCGCGCCTCATTCTCCCATTTTTTCTCACAAATCTTTTGCTGTGGCTCACCGTTGCTGGGCTGGTGTGGGGTGCACTAAAAGAGCACCACCGCAATGCCGTGCAAGCCGATGTGGAGCGCATCGCCGCTTCGGCCAGTAAAGGCGCTGCTGCACTCGCAGGCACGCTTTCGGCAGCAACGAACAAAGCTTCGGCGGGCATCTCTGCGGGCGTTGCGGCTGGGGCAGATCGTGCCGAGCTTGAGCGGGTATTGCGCGAATCATTCTCCGCCGAACCCGCTATACAACGGGCCGCTTACATCCCTCTCGCTGGAGACGTACTCGTGGCGCAGGCCGACAAGTCCGCAACCGGCGTGATTACGGCAGCGCCTGACAAGGCGATGTTGAAATCCAATGGCGCCGGATCACAGTGGTCGCTGCTCGGATCGCAAAGCGAATACTTGGTGAAACGAAGCCGTGTTGATG
>JANMDS010000033.1:0-14680 GCA_031376405.1 Betaproteobacteria bacterium | reverse complement strand
AATGGCCGCACCATCCCGACCTACGATGGTCCAGAGATTATTGGCTATGCCGCGGCTCTGACCGGTTGGACGTATGCAACGATTCCAGGGCGCACATCGGATGCGAACTTCAACCCGCGCAACTGGGCGGGTGAGATGGAGATACGCGAGCGCTACCACGATGCGAACGCGAAAGAGTTGCTCGATGGCGAAAAAACAAAAGCGGGAAGCAGCGCACAAGCGGATTTCGACAACGCGCTGAAAACCGTCGTCGACCACCGCAATGTACCGCCATTTGTGTCGCGCGCGCTCATTCAAAAATTAGTAACGGGCGAGCCCTCCCCTGCGTACGTTGAGCGCGTGGCGAAAGTGTTTTTAAACAACGGATCAGGCGTACGGGGCGATATTAAGGCTGTTGTCACCGCTATCCTCACGGACCCCGAAGCCCGTGGGCCGGAAAAATACGATAGCGCCTACGGCAAGCTCACTGAGCCGGTGCTACATGTGACCAATATGGTGCGAGCGCTGGGAGTAAAAACCGATGGTCAATATTTCGTGAATATCACCAATGGTTTAGGCCAGGTGGTGTTCGATTCGCCAACCGTATTTAACTACTACCCGCCCGAGCATGTGATTGCAAGCAACAAAATTAACTCACCGGAATTCGCGATTTTTAATTCTGGCACGAGCATCACGCGCGCAAACGTGGCAAACAATGTATTGCTCGGCACATCGAGTATCGCGCCAACCACCACGCTTTTCCAGTCCACCGGCACGCAGTTCGATTGGGCGCCCTATATCGCAGTGGCGGGCAACACCGATGCCTTGCTCGATAAAGTAGCGGAAATTGTGCAGGGCACACCTTTCTCGGCAGCGGTAAAAGCAGCGATGAAGCCTGCAATTGATGCTCTGCCCGCAACCGACACCACCACGCGCGCGAAAACCGCGATGTATCTGGCTTTCGCAAGCCCCGTTGCCCAAATTAAGCGCTAAGGAGAACTCACATGGATCGTCGTCAATTTCTAACGTCTCTTTCCGCTGGTGCGCTGGCTTCGTCTCTGGATTCTTTCGCATGGGCGCAAACGGCTCCTGGCAATGATTACAAAGCATTGGTGTGCATCTTTTTATACGGCGGCAACGATGGCAACAATATGGTCATCCCCGCTGAAAATGCTGCCTACAACCAATACGCTTCTATCCGCACAGCGGCTTCGGGGCTGAACATTGCCCAAGCCGATTTGATTAAGTTCAAAGCGGGCAACATGACTGAAGCGCTCGGCCTCAACCCGAACATGAAGAATCTACGTAGCGTTGCCGAAGCCGGCAAGCTCGCGGTGCTGGGTAACGTGGGTACGATGGTCGCGCCTGTCACCAAGGCAGAGTATCTCGCCTACAAAAATCGCCCAGACAATTTGTTCTCCCACAACGACCAGCAAAACCAATGGCAGGCCGCCATTTCTGACGACGCCTCGCGCATCGGTTGGGGCGGGCGCTTGGCTGATGCGATTGCGTCACTGAACGGCAGCGCCACATTCCCCGTTACCACCAGCGTTGCCGGCTCCACGCTCTACATTACGGGCAACGCTCAGGGCGCGCTCACGATTCCCTCGACAGGGGCATTTCAGCTCAACGGCTACGATACGTCGGTTGCGAAGCAAGCCCGGCTCACCGCGCTCAATCAATTGCTCGCATTGAACAAAGAGCATGCGCTCATGAAAACAGCCGGTGATCAGATCCAGCAAGCTGTATCGCTGGCGGGCATGGTGAACCCTATTATCACCAACACCGCTTCACCGATGACGCCGCTCTTCACTACCGCAGGAAATTCGTTAGCAGTGCAATTACTGCAAGTGGCAAAGTTAATTGAGGCACGCGCAACGATTGGATTGAAACGACAAATATTTTTCGTGTCGCTCGGCGGGTTCGACACGCACACCAATCAAATTACCGCGCAAGGCGATTTGCTCGCGGATGTGGGCGACGCGATGAAATCGTTTTACGATGCAACCGTTGCGCTAGGCATTGCAAACAACGTAACGACCTTTACGCTTTCTGATTTTGGCCGCACCTTTAAACCCGCTGCGGGTGGCAGCCCCGGCTCCGATCACGCTTGGGGCAACCACCACCTCATCATGGGTGGCGCGGTAAAGGGTGGCCTCTACGGACGCATGCCCGTGCACGAGTTGGGCGGTTCCGACGACGTGGCAAAAGAGGGCCGATGGTTGCCGAACGTAGCGGTCGATCAATACGCTGCGACTCTCGCCGCATGGTTCGGCGTGCCTACCAGCCAGATCGCGCAAGTCGCACCGAATATCGGCAAATTTGCAAATCCAAATTTAGGATTTTTAGCGTAATTTTTGGTTTAACACCTGCGGCGTAAAAACGGCATTTTCGGGCAAATATCCCCCTAAAAATGCAATTTTTACGCCGCAGGTATTTCAACTCGTAACTTGCAGTAGAAACGGGCGTGGCACGCCTTTTGGCCCATCTTCCCAGCCAGCTAGGTAGGCGCGTCCGGCATCGTCCATCGTTGCTGAGCCATACAGCAACACGCCTTTTGCGCCTTTAACGTCCAAACTCGCTGCGCCGGATTTTTTGAGCCCGAGGTCGTAGGTCACCCACTCAAAGGTCTTCCCATTTTGGGCTACACCTACGAGTTTTTTACCCCCATCGGCGATGAACACACCCGGCGTGTAGCGCGCACCACTTGGGTGAAACCAGCCAAGATCTGTGATGGCGCTCGGGCCTGTGGCTGCGGCCGCAACCTTATACAAACGCCCCGTATGGGTGAGAAAGTAGCTTGCGCCATCGGGCGCATTGACCGCCCCGATCAGGCCGTGGTTGTCATTGAGCGCCTCCGCGCCAAAATAATAGGTTAGCGGCGTGCTGGCCACTTCAGTGAACTCGGCGTTTAACTCTACAAGCGAACCCACGCCTTTGCCATCTGACCCCACGCGCACGCGCGGCACAAACACATGCCCACGGGTATCAGCAAAAAAATTGCGTGAAACATGCGAGCCTTGTGACTCCATAAATTTAGTGCGCACAAGGCCCGTTTTGGTATCGAACCGATAGATATTGTGCCCCCAATAGCCGAGCGCGAATATGAAACGCCCGCCGCCGCATACTGCGATCAAACCATCGCGCGTGGTGTGCAGCCGTTCCCACTTCCCGGTTTTCGGCTGAATGCGCCAAAGCATGCCGCCCATCGTTGGCGGGATACGAAGGCTCTCATTTTCTCCGTTCTCATCGCTAGAAGCGAAATACAAAAAGCCGTCTGCACCCATGACGAATTTCGAATGCAACTTCTGCTGGGACATGCTTACTTTGCCAGGATCGAATTTCGCAATTTCCTCCACAACATTTCCGCGTGCACGCACGGTTTGGGTAACGGGATCAAACTGCAGCACATGGCCGCTGGTCACTTTTTCTTCCATCGATGTGCCTAACCAAATGCTGCCTGCAGCGTCACGCCCTGTAGCGCCCCAAATTGCTTGTGCGCCAGTGATATCCGGCAGTGCAATTTTTCGGGTCAAAGGCGAGAACGTAGCGATTGGTTGCGCGAGTGCGCTTGGCATGCGTGAAGCAACTGCAGTAAGCGTCGCGGCTTTCAAGATCGTGCGACGAAGCGTGTTTGGCGGAGACCCGATGTAATCCATTATTGTTTCCTTTTTTCTCGAAGATGCACGCGCGGAGCGCTGATGTTGGTACGTCACCGCGCCTGCGCAACGCCAACTAACTTGTAGGCGTGGTACATCCGCACTTTTTACCGCATTCGCTCGATTCTGTGTCGCTCCGCGACCTCAATACCTGTGGCGCAAAAACAGCATTTTTTGGGAGATATCGCCTGAAAAATGCCGTTTTTGCGCCGCAGGTATTGAACGCTAGAAGGCGTACCGCACGCCCGCGAACACCGTGCGCGGCGCGCCTGGGGCTACAAATTTGGCGAGCGCAGCGTCGGTGGGCTGGAGGTGTGGCACGAGTTGCTTGCCATTGGGGAACAGATCACTGCCAATCGCTCCGTACGTCTCATAGCGACGGTTCAGCGCATTGTTGATACGCAAGTAGGCGGTGAGTTTTTCAGTCGGGCGATAGTCTGCGCGCAAATTGAATAGCGCGTAAGCGCGCACATCCCAATTGTGTTTAGTCGCACCATCGCCGTCCTCGCCATCGTCGATAAATCCGTCTTCATTGCCTTGCGAAGTCTGCTTGCCCACGGCCACCACTTGTGCGCCCACACTCCATTGAGGATTCACAAACCAATCCATCGAAAATTTAGCAGTCGTTGCGGGTATACCTGCGATGGGCGCGCCTCGGGTAATGCGCACATTGCGCGCGCCCAACTGCAAGATGCCCTCGGCTTGATATGTTGCTTTGACGTGGGCCACATCAAATTTGAACGACCAATCCTCTACATTGTGTTCGAGGCCCAACTCAACGCCTTCGCGACGGGTGCGTGCGAAATTATTGAAGTAGCCCAAGTTTGAAGCGCCTGCACGCAGGAACAAAATATCGTCTCGATTTTCAGTGCGATAGGCCGTGGCGTTCATGCGCGTTTGGGAGGAAAGCCGCAACCGCGCGCCGAGCTCGCCCGTGCGAGCCACCACTTGCTTCAAATACGGGTCCGTTTGCAGTCCCGTGGGTAAACGGCACGCATTTTCTGGATCTGCACAACCCAATTCGATGACGGTGGGCACCCGCGTGCCTTGCGACAAACCTACGTAAAGTGTGAGCGGCGCACCGAAGCGATGGGTGATACCCAGCGCCGGATTGACCTTGCTGTAGCTAAACACTTCGCGCGGTAAATCTCCCTCTTCGTTGCTCAAGGTGTTTGAGACAGCGGTTCTATTCCAGCGCACGGCGCCAGTCAAGTGCGTGCCGGCTGCCAGCGCGTAGGTATTGGTCGCGTAAGCGCTTAGGGTGCGGGACGCGCCGCGCACGCCGGCATCAAACGCACGCTCTTCGGCGGGGTCAGCGCTACCGAAACGTAGGGCATCGAAACTACCCTCCGTTTCAAATTGTGCATAGCGCACGCGGGATTGTTCGTAGCCAACTCCGGCAGTGAATTGATGAGCACCAGTGTGGTGGCTCAACACGAGATTGAGCCCGTTAGAGCGTTGGCGAGTTTGGGATTCGTTAATGACTGCAGCGTGAACGCGCGCGCCCTGCGCTCGGGTGTAAGCGCAGGCCAACGGCGCGCGAGCGGAACCATCAGCGTTGAAACCATCTTCGCAATCTTCCACATACGATTCATAGCCAGGATTCACATCTGCGCTGGCGGTATCGACCCTTACGTTTCGATGGTGCGCCAGCAGGGAAACTTTTGAGTTGACGCTGAAGGCATGGTTTAGGTTGAACGCAAAATGCTGCGTGGTGTTATGGGTGAGATCAGGTGAGGTGTAGATCGCGTTGCGTTGGGTTTCGTAAATTCCCGCCTTAAATTCGCCATCCTCATAGCGTGTGCTCGGCAACAAGCCATTGCCAATCAAGCGCGAGCGCCCGAGTAGCGTAGTGAAATCCCACTCTGTTTTGCGAGCGTTTCCGCCAATTTTTACAAACAAATTGCCCAACTTACCCTGCGAATCATCGCGCCAGCCCCCATCGCGAAAGGCAGTGCCTGCAACAAACGCGTGCACCGCGCCGAAGTCGTGGCCGGCGCTGAAATCGAACCGCCCGCGCCGGAAGGAACCTGCGTTAATGTCAGCGGTAACACCAGGGTTTTGCCGCCCGTTTTTGGTAGAAAGCGCGAGCGCGCCGCCCAGGGTATTTAAGCCAAACAACGGATTGGAGCCGGGCATAAGTGCGATGCGCGAAATGGCCAACTCAGGAATCATCTCCCAATACACCACGTCGCCAAACGATTCGTTGATCCGCACACCATCAATAAAAGCAGACATCCCTTGCGACGAGCCTAATATCGGGGAGAGGCGAAACCCGCGATAAGTGATGTCCGCCTGGAAGGGCGAACCTTGAATCCCGTTGACGTTCACCCCACCAAAATTGCGGCTCATAAAATCAACAAACGACTCGGGCTTGGTCCGCTGCAGCGCTTGCTCGCCAGATACTTGCGCATTGAACGGCAGCTGGTCGCGCGGCACTGCAAGCGGGCTTAAAGGTGATGTGCTCACCACTTCAATCGGTGGCAGGATTTGCGATTCAGTTTGATTTTGGGCAAGCGCTTGGACGGAAACCATTGCGCCCGCAGAAAAGCGGGCGAAACTGCAGATAATTTTTCTCATAACGTCGGTCACGGCTCAGGGCGATGAATTTATGCCCAAATTCTATCGGACACTATGAAGCCAATTCGCTTGAGTATTCGTGTAAAGCGGTGTTTACGTGAGACACACGCCACTCTACGGGCACGTCGTCGTAACCCATCGCGACCCTGCGAATTTGCAAGACCGGCGCGCCGACTTCAACACCGAGTAACGGTGCGTGTTCAGGCAATGCGGGTTGTGCGCGTAATCGCTCTGAGCTCCGGGCAACGGTGATCCCAAATTTCGCCTGGTAAAGGTTGTACAGCGTACTTGTTCGGTTGCGCACTACGACTTCAGTCAGCCCTCGAAACTGGGCCGCCGGAAGCGTAATCTCATCCACCATAACGGGGTTGCCACCAAGCCAAAGCACGTTACGAAGCTGATACGTGGCCGCGCCGCGCTTGAGGCCGAGCTTTTGCGCTGCGTGGCTATCGGCCTTACCTGCGTAAAACGATGCTAAACGTACATCAGGATAATATTTCTTATCTTGGTCGTGTTCAACGATATGAAAGAAATAAAATCGCAACCGATCTTGATCGTGCGTGGCCACAAACGTGCCCCGCCCCTGCTGTCGCACCAAAATGCCCTCGGTAACTAACGCATCGACCGCGGTGCGCAGCGTACCGATCGACACACCAAACTGGAGCGCGAGTTCGCGTTCGCTAGGTAGGATAGCGCCTGGCGCAAACGCGCCCGAGGCGAGTTGCTCGATCAACTTTTGCTTGATCTGTTGGTAGAGCGGCCCAGTGCCGACGCCTACGTTGTTTGCGCGCAATACGGACATCAGCGGTAAGGTTGCAAAATAATTTTTGCCGAAGGAGTGAGCCCTTTGTCTAAATCATGAAACGCTTTTGCGCCCTCGGCAAGCGGACGCGTTTCGACCCACGATAAATCTCCAAAAGCCTGGGCGTGCAGCAAGTCTACAGTCGCCCGCAAATCCATCTGCGAATAGGTGTAAGTGCCGATTAACGTAATTTCGGCCAGAGTGAGCTTACGCATATCTATTTCGCTCGCCCAGTCTTGCAAACCAATGTGCATGAACACGCCACCGGCTTTCACTGCCGCCATCGCCGCCGTGCGGGTCACTTTTGCACCGACCGCATCAACGACCAGCTCGCATGTTCCTTCGGTTGGCGGCGTGCCATCAATGGGGTTGTAAGTGCGAAAACCGGTATGGTTTTCAATCGAGGCGCGACGCAGCGCATTCACTTCAGCCACAACGGCATTTCGCACGCCGAAGTGCTTGAGCAACAGCGCGGCGAACATGCCGATTGCGCCGCCGCCGATGACCAACACCGTGCATTCCGCAATCGGCCGCACGAGGGCGCGCATGGCGACATGCAGCGCGTGCAACGCAGTGGCCGCAGGCTCGGTAACGGCCGCGTGAACAGGGTTCATTCCAGGCGGTATTTCGATGAGGCATTTCGATGGAATCGACATGAACTGGGCGTATGCGCCGGGACGGGTCATGCCCACCATCGTACGGTTGCTGCACAAATTACTGCGCCCTTGCAAGCAGTAATCGCACGCGCCACACGCGATGAGCGGGTTGCCAGTAAACCGTTTACCCAAGTAAGGCCCCTCAACGACTTCGCCTGCAAACTCATGCCCAAGAATGAGGCCCGGCTTGCGACGCGGATCGTGGCCGTGGTACGCATGCATGTCCGAGCCGCAAATGCCCACTGCGTCAATTTTCAAAATCACTTCATCGTCGGTGAGCCGGATCGCATCGGGCTCGTCTCGGTATCGCACTTCATTCGGTGCGGTGTAAACAAGGGCTTTCATTTGGCGGTAAATCCTCCATCGCAGCAAATCGTTTGCCCCGTAATATAGGCCGAGGCGTTGCTTGCTAAAAATACAGTCAGACCGTGTAAATCTTCGAGCTCGCCATTGCGTCCGATGCAGGTCTGCGCGGCATTCGCAGCAGCTTTTGCAGGATCGTTAAACACCGGCGCGGTGAGCGGCGTAGGGAAAAACCCCGGCGCAATCGCGTTACACGTAATGCCAAACGGGCTCCATGCTTGCGCGGTAGCGCGCGTGAGTTGTACGATGCCACCTTTGCCCGCACCGTATGGTGCCGAGTTGGCAAACGCCCGATACGATTGCATCGAAGCTAAATTGATAATGCGGCCCCAGCCGTTTTCTTTCATTGCAGGCGCGAAAGCTTGGGTTAGAAAAAACGGGGCCTTCAAATGCAAAGCCATGTGGGTATCAAACGCTTCTTCGCTCACTGCATCGAAGGGTTCGCGTAAATTAACCCCCGCAGCGTTTATCAAAATATCCACTCTTTTTTGGGAGATAAGTACAGTTTTGGCCATATTTTGCGCCGCAGGTATTTGGCCCACATTACATTCAATGGCCTCACACGCAATGCCCGCTGTGCGTAGCGTCTGGATCGCTTTCGCCAAAGCATCCGCGCGCCGGGCAACGAGCGTTACCCGCGCACCCGCCTGGCCGAGTGCGAACGCCATCGCTTCGCCGATACCGGAGTTTCCACCCGTGATGAGCGCATGTTTACCGGTGAGGTCGAATAATGTGTTCACGTGATTTATCACTACACCGTAACAGGCGTGCCTTTATCAAACTGCTCATTCGGGAAGTATTTAGTTAAGCGATCGTCGCCCGTGCGTGCATGGCCTTCCATACCTTCGAGCCGCGAAATGCGTGCGGTGGCTGCGCCAAGCGCGCGGTTGGCCTCGCGCGTGGCCCGTTGCCAGGTAAGCGTTTTCATAAACTTGTGAACGGACAATCCACCAGAATAACGACCTGCGCCTTTGGTGGGCAAAATATGGTTGGGGCCGCTGACTTTATCGCCGTAGGCCACGGTAGTTTCTTCGCCTAAAAAGAGCGAGCCGTAGCAAGTTAAGTTCGCCAACCACCAATCGAGATCGGCGCATTGCACTTCTAAATGTTCACTGGCATAGCGGTCAGAAACTTCCACCATTTCCGCGCGGGTTTCACACAGAATGACTTCACCGTAATCCCGCCACGCGCAGCCGGCGGCATCGCGCGCAGTCGGCGGCAATTTGTCGATGAGCTTAGGCACCCAGTTCATCACTTTTTCGGCGAGTGGGCGATCATCGGTAAAGAGCCACATCGGTGATTCATGCCCGTGTTCGCCTTGACCGACCAAATCGCTCGCGACGATGTAGGGATCCGCTGTCTTGTCGGCCAACACCGCCACTTCCGATGGCCCAGCAAACACATCAATGCCCACTTTGCCAAACAACATCCGCTTGGCTTCCGCAACAAATTTATTGCCTGGGCCTACGATAATATCGGCGGGCTTGCCAGAAAATAGCCCGTGCGCCATCGCACCGATGGCTTGTACGCCACCGAGGGTCATGATGATGTCTGCGCCCGCCACTTGCATGGCGTAGAGCACGTGCGGGTGAATGCCAGGCTCCACCGATTTGCCATCCACCAATCCGTAGTAAGGTGTAGAGCACGCCACTACCGTTCTTACACCCGCCACTTTTGCGGTGGCCACACTCATGTACGCCGATGCAATGTGTGCATAACGCCCCGTTGGCACATAACAGCCAGCCACGTTACACGGAATTAAACGCTGCCCGGCAACTAAGCCCGGAAACACTTCGGTAGAAAATTCAGTGCACGAATCTTTTTGGGCTTGGGCGAAACGCTTGACCTGTGCGGTGGCGAACTCGATATCGCTTTTAATTTGCTGCGGAATATCTTTCGTCCGCGCGTGCATCTGGGCAGGCGTGACGATAATATCGCCACTCCATTTGTCGAGCTTCAGTGCGTAATCGCGCACCGCTTGCTCGCCGCCCGCAGCAATTTCTGCGAGGATTTCGCTCGCGATTTTTTGCGCCGTACCGGATTCTGTCTCAGGTGTTTTTTCGGCTTTTTTTAAATACGTAATCATGTTGGGTTACCTTTGCGTGGCAAAGCTCTGCTCGAAAAAAAACTGGCTTTTTCAGGGAGATAATTCCTAAAACATTGCCTTTTTACGCCGCAGGTATTTCATTAAAACTTCAAATTTTTTACACCCCATAGCGATAGCTCGGGGAAAAACCCAATTATTGCGGACACCACAATCATCGCTATTACAAACGGCACCGCCTGCTTGGCAATGGCGGTGATAGGTGTGCGCGTGAGCCCGCTCATCACAAACAAATTAAGTCCGAACGGCGGGGTGATAAAGCCCAAGCCCAGCGTAGTAATCATGAATACACAGAAGTGAATTTCATCCATACCCACCGCCTTTGCCAAGGGCAATAGCAATGGACCTAACACGACGATATTTGGGCTCGCCTCCATGAACATGCCGGCGATGATGAGCACGACTAGCATCAACAAAATGACCGACGTTTTGCCCACGCCAAAGCCCATCACCCAATCGACAAACTGCTGCGGAATATCAAGCACCGTAAGTGCCTGCGCGAACAACAGCGCTACCGCAATAATAGGTAACACCACGCCGCACACGCGCGCAGAAGTGCCCAGCATGGCGGGAATGTCGTCAACCGTTAAGGTTTTTTGGGAGAACCCGACGATGAGTGCAACCGCAACGGCAACCGCTGCAGACTCTGTAGGCGTGAATATGCCAGAGTAAATGCCCCCCAAAATAACCAGCGGAATACAAAGCGCCCACTTCGCATCCCACAGCGCTTTGCGCCAGATTGTGAAACTAAAACGATCCGTCGATTTTTCGTAGTTATAAATGCGATTGATAATGGCGTTGGTGAGCATCACTGCGATCAACACCATCAAGCCCGGAATAAACGCAGCTTGGAAGAGCGTTGACGAGGAGATGCCCAGCACTAAACCGATGATGATGTAGGCAATCGAAGGCGGAATCAAAATGCCGGTACACGCGCCAGAAGCGACGAGCGCGCAGGCATAGGCTTTGGGGTAGCCTTTCTGCACGAGCCGATCCATGGTTAAGCGGCCTACCGCTGCTGCATCCGCGGCATCGGAGCCCGAAATGCACGCGAAGAGTCCGCAGCCCATCACGGTTGATGTCCCAAAGCCCGAGCGAAAACTACCGAACGTGGCCTCGGCAAAATTGAGCAAGCGCTGCCCCAGGCCGCTGCGTACCATGGCATCGCCCGTCAACACAAATAGGGGAATTGCAATCAGCGCGAAGGAATCAACGCCTTCAAATAGTGCCTCGCCCACGAGCGTGAGCGGAAGCACATTAGTGAAATACAAAAGCGCTACCGTGCCCAACCCCATTGCGGCCCAAAACGGGAAACCCAAGAAGAGCATGACGCACATGGCAAGAACACACAGGCCAATAATCATTCTTATTCCTCAAACATGGCTTTGCCCGCGTAAGCAGGACGGCCTGCTTTGAGATCGCCATAATCTCGCTTGATTGCCTGCAAACAGCGCAACGCAACCAACAAAAATCCAAGCGGCACAGCCATTTCGAACCACGCTTTGTTTACCCGCAACACCGGCGTAGTGCCGCCAAAATTAAGCAACTGCATGACAGTGTGTCCTGACCAGTAAATCGCGATCAGCGCGAACAACAAGGTGGCACATTCGCCCAAAATATAGAGCTGCGCCTTGGTTGCGGGCGACACTTTGTTGAGCAAGATATCGAACCGGATATGCGCGCGCTCTTTCACCGCGTACGCGGTGCCGATGTAGCCTAAGTAGATGAAAAGGTACTGCGCAGTTTCTTGGGCCCAGGCGGATGAAAAATTAAGCCCAAACCGCCGCAGCACTTCCTGCACGATAACCACGCATACAAAAACATAGGCGATGAGCATCGCGTAACGCTCCAGATTTTCGTCCAAAATTTCGGTGAACGATTGTTTTATTGACTTTTTTTCAATCTCGGACTGTGCGAGCCCCCACACGAAGCTTACGATCATCGCCAATACCAATAAAAACTCCTGGGTTTCTTTTAACCGGAACGGGAGCGTTGTTTTCGTGCGCGCAGAAAATAGCGCTAAGCAAACCCACGCAACGTACGCGAGGCCAAGAAAACACGCAAGCTTATAGGGGAATCTCATGAAGCCTCACGCATCGATATCGACACGCCACACGATCAGCGCGATAGGATTGGATTTACAGACCAACTAGGCGCTCCACACAATACAACGCCACGCTGCGTTACAGTGTGTGGAGAAAAACGTGCGTTAACCCGTGAAGTCCGACACGGTAATTGAGCCTTTTGTGTTCGCTGCCGCTTTGAGCTTATCGAAACTAGCGAGCGAACCAGCAAGCTCAATCTTGTCTTCATCCCATTCCTTGCGGGCTTCGCCACAGGTATCAACCCACGCTTTGAATTCGGTTGCGTTCGGGTTGTAAAACTTTCCGCCGCCCGCCGCCAACTGTCGCATCGCTTCGGTACGCGAAGCATTGAGTTGCGCGAACGATTGCAACTGCGTTTGTGCCGACGCTTGCTCAAATGCGTTTTGCTGATCTTTGGGCAACGCATCAAACCACGCGGCGTTAGCGGCAAACATTTGGGCATCGGGGACTGAGCGCACGAGCGTAATATTTTCCAAAATATCGGAAAAACCAAATGTGGCGAGCGCAGTAACCGCTGGGTCTAAGCCATCCGCCACACCTTGTTTAATAGCGGTCGCGGTTTCGCCCCACGCCACGACAGTCGGGTTCGCTCCAGCCAAACGGTAAAATTTTTGTAGCAATTTCGAAGGTGGTACACGCATTTTCATGCCCTGCATATCAGCAGGCGTTTTAATCACTTTTCCGAATCCTTTGCGTACCGAAACCGTGCGCGGCTCGGTGGTGAAGTAGAACATCGGCTTATAGCCTTTGGCTAATACCTTCGGGGTAATCTCATCGTTCCACGCTCGGCTGGTGACCAAATTTGCAAACTTTTGGTTTTCACCACACCAATACGGGATATTGATGAGATCGACCGATTTGGTGTAGGGAGAAAAGTTAGAAAGGCTCACCGCGCCGCCTTGCACCGTGCCTGCTTGAATGCGTTGCGCAAGCGCCGCACCCACCGCAAGCTGACCCGCCGGGAAAAGCCGAACATACATTTTTTCGCCCGACGCTTTCCACACATTGTCGCGGAAAGCGGCCTGCATCACAGGATAGCGCACCACATCTTCGATTTTGTATTCCGTGGCGAACATCATGTTGAACTTCGCCGATTTTCGTCGGGCTTCGTCCTCTTTTGAAGCCTGGGCCAGTGCATCGTCGCTCCACAAAAAGCCACCTGTGCTGGCTAGCACCGCAACAGTGAAGCCGTAACGTCGGCTCACGCTCATGAACCGGCGGCGTTCGAGTGAAATCGTTTCGTTGTGTTGCATACATCCTCCTCAGAATGGCGTAGCGTTTGCGTACATCTTGTTTTACTCGCTTTTCTTACCAAAAGCATCATAATTTTATGTTGGTCTTCTATTGCCTGCATGGATCTCTGCTTTATGGATTTAGAGAGTCTTCTAGCTATAGGTAATAGAAATTTAAATTTCAATGACATAATACAAAGATAATTTTTCTTCTCCACATTAATTAAAAATTACCCGACTTTTACCAAATCGAAAATAGATATTAATGCATATAAGTTTCACGTTGAGACAATAGACACTATGTATTTTATAGTGGGAAAACAGTAGATGAACTGCACACAACATGGGGTTTTATGCAAGTTGGGCTTGACAAACTTAACATCAGCCAAGTGCAGAGCCAAGCGTTGGTTCGGTTGATTGCGCTTCATAGATACGGTAACTAAAACAATATTTTTTATCATTCGTAAGATTGTCTGATATTTAGGGGTTTAAACAGATGGAAAGACCATTATGTTACTTCAATATATAAAACTTAACGAAATGCTTTGACGCAAAACATTTTAAAATTATGATGATTCTTATTTCAGGACCTTATCGTGGAGGAACGAATGACGACCCAATTCTAATTAAAAAGAATTTAGATAAACTTGAATCAGTTGCCTTGCCATTGTTTCGTAAGGGACACATTCCTATGATTGGAGAATGGGTTGCCCTACCAATAATGCATTTAGCAGGTTCAAAGGAAATTGGTGATAGTATTTGGGATGAAATCCAATACCCAGTTGCACATCGACTTCTTGAAAAATGCGATGCAGTTCTTCGCCTCGAAGGAGCATCAAAAGGTGCAGACGAAGATGTTAGAATCGCAAAAGAACGAGGTTTGAAAATTTATTATAGTTTAGACGAAATACCTGACTTGACAACAAACTAAACTGCCACTAACATTGGGTTTTGCAATATTGGGGCAGAAGCAATACCCATCAACATTGGTTCGCTATTGGGCATTGGTTCGGGCAGAAGTTTTTCAATTCAACTTTTTGTTGTTATCTTCATCTTGAGTTTTTCAATTGGGCAGCGGTTCCGGGCGGAAGAATTTCAAATCCCCCAACATCGCAACGCCCGATCCGCTTGGCGAAGTTACGAAAAAATCGAGCGTAGCGAGAAATTTTTTTGGAATTTTGCCAAGCGGATCGGGCGTTG
>JANMDS010000027.1:0-3020 GCA_031376405.1 Betaproteobacteria bacterium | reverse complement strand
ACACCTCTGAGCCACAGCCTGTTTCTTACAAAATGGTGGAAGCGCCTGAGCAAGTTGATCTCGCCGCTGAGCGCAAAGAAGAAGCCAAACAGCCGCGTCAAGAAGCTGCAGTGAAAGGGATTACGCCTGCTACCTCGGCGCCCGTCGTTGAGCCGCCCGCCGTTACGCCCGCACCGGTGAGCTCTCAGCACGCACCGCAAGTGCAGGCGCAGCCGAAGGGCTTTTTTGCGAAGCTCAAATCGTTCTTTGTTGGCGAGCCTGCACCAACGTTCCCGCCCGTTGCCGCGCCTGCCGCCGCGATTGGCAAAAAGCCTGCTAGCACCTCCGGTGATAAGGGCCGCAATGACGACAGCCGTCGCCGCAACCGCAACGATAAAAATGATCGCGGCGACCGAGGTGATCGTGGCGAACGCAAAGAGCGAGGTGATCGCAAAGATCGCGGTGATCGCAAGGAGCGCGGTGATCGCAAAGAGCGGGGCGAAAAAGTTGAATCGCAGCAATCTGCTCTGGATCAGTCGCAAGCCCAAGCGCCGCAACCGCCACGCGCTGAAAAAACCGAGCGGCCGCCACGTGGCGAGCGCAAAGAGCGCGAACCGAGAGAACCACGCGAGCCGCGTGAGCCGCGTCCGCCACGCAACCCCGTTCCCGCATCGGAAGAAGGCGCAACACAAACCGTGAGCTCGCAGGAGAGCGCAGCGCCGATCGATGCAACGGAGGGCGACGCGCAAGCGGGTGCTGAAGGCGAACGCAGCCGTGGTCGTCGGGATCGCAATCGCAACCGTCGTGATCGGGATGGACGCACTTCGTCACGGGACGCGCAAGGCGAGACTACTGCAATGCCTGTAAGTGATTTCGCGCCACCCACGAACGTGACTACGGCAAGCGAAGAGCCGATCCGCATTCGTGTGGATGCGCCGGTTTCGTCACAGCCCGCTGTGCCGGCCCCAGCGCCAGCGGTTGCACCCTATGTCGCGCCAGTGGCGAGTGTTTCACCGCCTGCAACGAGCGCACCTGCTCCAGCACCGGTAGTGGTAGCCATCCCCGCACCCGCACCAACTTCTGCACCGGTAACAACCCGCTTTATGTTGCCTTCTGAAAGTGGTTTGCAAATGGTAGAAAGCAAGTTCGATGCGGCTGCGTTAGTGCCAACGCCGCCACCCGTGCCAGCGGGCCGTCCGCGTCCGCCCAAGGTGGAAATAAAAGACGAACCGTTGATTAAAGTCGAAACGAAGTAGGGCACAGCGTAAAGAACGATGGCGAAACATTTGCTCATCGTTGTGCACTCGCAATCCGGCGGCACGCTGCAACTCGCACGTGCCGCTTTGCTCGGTTCCCAGGAGGTTGCGCCGCAAGTAGCTGCTTCGCTTGTGCCTGCGTTGCAGGTTACGCCTGGGATAGTAAGCCAGGCCGACGCGCTCATCGTCGCGACCCCAGAAAATTTTGGTTATATGTCTGGCCTAGTAAAAGATTTTTTTGACCGTTGCTTTTACCCGTGTGAATCCGCGATGCTGGGCAAGCCCTATGCACTCATGGTCTGCGCGGGAAATGATGGTACGGGTGCACTGAGCGCGATGGAGCGGATCATCACCGGTTGGCGCATGCAACGCGTGCATCCGGGCCTCATTGCGCGGCGCATTGGCGGGCAGGCAGGGAGCGCGCAGGGCGAGCTGGCTGTGGCTGATATCGCAACGGCAACCGAAATCGGCGCGACGATTGCTGCTGGGCTGGATACTGGGATTTTTTAGTGCGTAACTTCACAATACCTGCGGCGTAAAAACAGCTTTTTTGGGGAGATATCTCCTCAAAATGGCCATTTTTACGCCGCAGGTATCGAACCTTTTTTGATCTGACTAAACCTTGGGTAATGCTGAACTTTCTCCTTGGCGCTTAACCACTGCTCCAATGATGGACTGGTCGGATCGGCATTGCCGCTTTTTCTTTCGCTTGCTTGCGCCCCATGCCCGCGTGTATACCGAAATGATTACCGCCGCTGCGCTTGTACATGGCAATGTGCCCAAGCATTTGGATTTCAACGAAGAAGAGCACCCCGTGGCGTTGCAGCTAGGCGGCAGTGAGCCCGATCAACTTACGCACGCCGCCAAGCTTGGTGAAAAGTGGGGCTACGACGAAATCAATTTGAACTGTGGCTGCCCGAGTGAGCGGGTGCAAAAAGGCGCGTTTGGTGCATGCCTCATGGCTGAGCCTACGCTCGTTCGCGACTGTATGAAAGCGATGATCGATGCCGTTTCCATTCCAGTCACCGTGAAGCACCGTATCGGAATCGATACCGTAGAAAGTTACGATTTCGTGCGCGATTTTGTCGGTATCGTTGCCGAAAGCGGTTGCAATGTATTCATTGTTCACGCGCGCAACGCGATTTTGAAAGGCTTATCGCCCAAAGAAAATCGGGAAGTGCCGCCGCTGAAATATGAATATGTTGCGCGGTTGAAAAAAGACTTTCCGCAATTTACGTTTGTTATGAACGGTGGGCTTGCGTCCGTTGAAGCATCGCAAAGCGCGCTCAGCGTGTGCGATGGCGTGATGCTCGGTCGCAGTGCTTACCACGATAGTGAAACGCTTATGCAAACGCACAGTGCACTATTCTCAGTGAGCGCCGCACAGAAATCTGAAATCGTCGAGCGCATGATTATTTATTGCGAAAGAGAAATCGCCAAAGGCGTTCAACTCAAAAATATTACCCGCCATTTGCTTGGGTTTTACCAAGGCATGAACGGCGCCAAAGCCTGGCGACGTACGCTGTCTGATCCGCACATTCTCATGAAAAACGACGCACATGTTTTGCGCGATGCCATGCCCCGAGGCTCGCCGTTTGGAACGACCGCTGCTTCATTGGAAACGCCCGATTGGGCCATGAACGGTTCGAACGACGAATGATCGACATCCGCAATTTCGATGCCGTGATTTTCGATATGGATGGCCTATTGCTCGATACCGAGCAAATTTTCTTCGCTGCATTTTTAGCTGCGTGTAGGTCACGCGGTGTTCCGGAGCAACCGGAG
>JANMDS010000002.1:0-4499 GCA_031376405.1 Betaproteobacteria bacterium | reverse complement strand
TCGCATTACCGCGCAGAGCCCACTTGCATTAACTGCTAAACAAGTGAGCCCTTATTTAGCGGAAACCTTCGGCGCAGATGCTAGGGAGCTCTCCTCGCACGCGCACCAATGGGTCAGCATGAGCCCGCCCAGCGCTTCGTTGCGCGAGAGAGCCAGTTCCGCACATATTGATCTCAATGCCATTCCTACGCGATGGCGATGGGATGACCTGGGCCTCCTTGCTAGCGATATGGATTCCACGCTAATAACGGTAGAGTGCATCGACGAAATTGCAGATTTCGCCGGGCTCAAAGCGCAAGTTGCGGCGATTACCGAACGAGCGATGCGTGGCGAGCTTAACTTCCCACAAGCCTTGCGCGAGCGGGTGAGCATGCTCAAGGGTCTACCGCAATCGGTGCTTATAAAGGTTTTTGAAGAGCGCGTGCGGCTCACTCCGGGCGCACTCGATTTGGTGAATGCCGCGCACGCTGTGGGCGCGCGCAGCCTTCTGGTGTCCGGCGGATTTACGTTTTTTACCCAAGCGTTGCAAGACGCACTTGGGTTGAACGAGAGCCATGCCAACATACTGGGAATGGACACGCATGGAAGGCTGACGGGGGCGGTTGAGGGCGCGATTGTGGACGGCGAAGCCAAAGCGGCAGCGGTAAAGCGCGCCAAAGAAAAGCTTCCAGCCGGTAAGCTCACCATTGCGATGGGTGATGGTGCAAATGATTTACCGATGATGCAAGTCGCTGATTTGAGCGTCGCCTACCGCGCCAAACCCAGCGTGCGCGCCCAAGCCTCGGTGTGCCTGGAACATTGCGGCTTATTCGCCGTTCGTCAGCTTTTCCCAAACTAAACACCACTTTTTCGTTTTAAATCATAGCGTTCAAGCGGGTTGGCATGCTAGCATTTGGTCACGTTCTAACACCAAAAAAAGCTATGAAAACGCCCTCACAACCTACTGTTGCTTCGCTCATCCTTTTTGCCGCGCTCCCAGCCTTCGGGCAGACCAGCAATACCAATGCCCAAGGCGGCAATTTGTCTTACGTCGGTGCGAATACGCGTATCGGGATTGGTATCGATAGCGAGCTGAAAGGCCGCGCTGAAATCTCGCAAGTTTTCGGCGCAACAGACACGACCGCCGTCATCGGGGAGCTCTGGCTCGCACGCCACCGCGCTGCCGGTGCGCAACTCCAGTACAACTGGCTCTCCGGGGCGTTGAGCGATTTAGGCAACGCACGGGTACACAAAGTGTTCGCAGCGATTGATCAAAACTCTGACCGCGCTCGCAAGCTCACTTTTGGTTACGGGCAAGAGGTTGAAGCCTACCACTGGGCGGCCTATGTGAGCAAAGGTCTCAATAAATCGCTGTTGACGAACACAACAGCGAGCGAAACCACCACGACGGCAACGGGGACAGACACCGCGCTCGGCCCATTCACGCAAGACACGATCTCTACGCTCACAACGCAATCTTTCGCCAAACCCTACGAGTGGGGCGTCGGCGTGCGTGCTGGGCGTTGGTATGCGCCCGAAGCTGTTCGCTTTACGGCGGGTCTGGATTACGAAACGGGGAAAGACTCAAACCGGCTGGTAGCCGCCTCGCTTCAAGCTGAGAAATATTTCGCGTACACGCCGCTTTCACTCTCGCTTTTGGGCGGTATCGGCCACCGCAGTGGCGCGATCGTGACCGATCGCGGCGTTCACTTCGGGCAACTCATGTTGCGTTACGATCTGTTCGGCAAAAACGGCATGGGCTCATGGAGCGAAGGCGCGGGCTGGCGCGGCCCCACGATTACCAAAAAAATGGAAACAGTAACTGAAATGCGTACGGAAATGCGCACCGAGATGCGCACTGAAACGCGCGAAGTAGACGTGCCGGTACAAGTTACGATTCCAGCCTCGGCAGCGCCATCGACGACAAAGACCGAAGCGCGCACCAAAACCAACACCGACGTGCGCGCTGTTGAAACCTACTTTGATCTCGGGAAGTCTGGGTTAACCGCAAGTGCCAAAACAGATTTGGATGCGTTGCTTGCGCAACTCAAAGCAACCGGGCAATCTTGCCGCGTTACGCTTAACATCGTGGGGCATACCTGCCCCACGGGCGCGGATCGCAACAATTTACCGTTGTCGCAACGGCGTGCGGATGTGGTGAAAGACTACCTCACGCGTAACGGCCAATTCACTGGCGTTTCCACCGACGCGCAAGCGGGGCGCGCCCCGAAGTACCCGGAAGTGAGAGGCCAAACTTTCCGCAACCGTCGTGCCGATACCCAAGCGGTTATCGCCTGTGATGTAACGGAAAATGTAACCGTGCAAGTGCCAGGCGCAACCATCGCTGCCCGCACAGAAACAAAGATGGAGAAACGCAAGGAAACCGTGCAAGTGCCCACGCAGGTACCCGTACAAGTACCCGTGCAGGTGCAAAAAGAGCGTACAGAAAGCGTGCCGGTGAGCTGGGTGCCGCGTGCGCTAGGTGCATCAATTCCGCATCTACAAACGGTGTCGATGTACACCACCCAAACCAAAACCACCACCACGGCGCAAAAACCGCGTACCTATACCAATCAGTGCCCTGCCCCTGCTAACGATTCCGCGACGGTGAAGGGCAACTCCACCGCTAACATGATTGATGTGTTGGGCACCGATAAAGATGCCGACGGCAACGCGCTCACGATCGCGAGCATTACCCAACCCGCACACGGTACGGCGACGATTTCAGGCGGCAAAGTGCTGTACACCCCGACTGCGGGTTACAGTGGCGCTGACAGCTTCACTTACACCGTGAGTGATGGCTTTTGCGGGACGAAAACCGCCACAGTGGCGCTCACAGTGAGCGCACCCGATGTGCCGCAAGTGCCGTTGGCCTGTTCGGCACTGTCGTACCAGTTCCGCTGCGGCACGGGTACCGACATTGATCTCACCTCCGCCGTTAAGGGCGGTACGGGCGCTCTCACCTATAGCCTGCCGCCGCGTGGAATCTACGGCATCATTACGCAAACGGCTCCCGGAAAATATCGCTACGAGGCCAATAAAACCCTTTGCTTTGACCGTGAGTTCATTCAATACACGGCCACTGATGCGGCGGGCAAAACCTGCACCGGAAAAATCGAACTGATCGATCCAGAAAAGCGTCGCGACGGCACGCAATAAGCGGAACACGCTTTAATTCAAAAAGAACGCGGCGATCAAGCCGCGTTTTTTATTGCATGCGAGAATTTGGTTTTGCATCGACAAGAACTAATCATGCGATTTTTCGCTCTCCTCGTTTTTTTTCTTGGCTTCGCCGACTCAGCTTTTGCGCAAGTCTATCCGAGCAAACCTATTAGGCTCATCATTCCATTCCCAGCGGGCGGTGCGACGGACATTATTGGGCGCACGCTTGCCCAAAAATTAACTGAGCGCTTGGGTCAAAATGTAGTGGTGGAAAACAAGCCTGGTGCGGGTGGCAGCATCGGTTCCGATTTCGTAGCTAAAGCCGCGCCTGATGGCTACACATTGTTGCTCGCCACATCCAGCACGCACTCAATCGGTCCCATTCTCAACAAAAATATTGCATATAACCCACAGAAAGATTTTGTGCCAGTCAGTTATGTAGCCACGGCAGCGAGCGTGTTAGTAACCGGCCAGAGCATTCCAGCAAAAAATGTGGCCGAACTGATCGCACTTGCGAAAACTAAGCCCCTCACCTTTGGCTCAAGCGGCAATGGAACGATCATTCACCTCCAAGGTGAATACTTCGCGCACCTCGCAGGCATTTCGCTTACGCATATTCCGTACAAGGGTTCCGCGCTGGCCATTCCCGATGTTGCAAGTGGGCAAGTAACAATGATCTTTGATTCGATCACGTCGGCCATTCCACACATTAAAAGTGGCCGCGTGAAAGCGCTGGCTATTTCTTCTGCGAAACCGTCTGCGCTGTTGCCCGATGTGCCTACCGTAGATGCGACAGGATTAAAAGGCTATCACTCCGACACCTATTTTGGACTCTACGCACCCGTTGGTACGCCTGCCGAAATCGTAACGCGCGTGCAAATGGAGATTTCAGCCGTGGTAAACGCGGCGGACATAAAAGAGCGCTTCGCCACCCAGGGTGTTGAGCCCGTAGGCGCGGACGGCATGGCGCTAACGGAAACGATGAGACAAGAAACCGCGAAATGGGCTCGGGTGATTGAGCAAGCAAAAGTGAAGCTAGATTAAACGTACATTCCAAATTCATTCAGCGTAAAAACCTGCGGCGCAAAAACGGCATTTTTTGGGAGATATTGAGAAGACACCTTTTTGTGTCCTAAAGCACTGATGTGCGTGATTCAATTTCAAAGTGCGCGCCTCCTCCCAGCGGGGGGAGGTTGGGAGGGGGGAATGTAGGCGTTAGCTAAGCAGCTTGTTCCGACGAAACAGGCCCCCCCCCCCCCCCCCCCCCCCCGGGGGGGGGGCCGCCCCCAAATTGGAACTGTGTGAAAGAAGTGAAATTTTTTTTTTTTTTTTTTTATTGCACCAAAATAGTTTTTTTT
>JANMDS010000592.1:0-3580 GCA_031376405.1 Betaproteobacteria bacterium | reverse complement strand
CGGCCATCGGATCGGAAAACGGCACGCCCAACTCAATAATGTCCGCACCACCTGCTACCAGCCCGTGCATGATCTCCACGGTTGCGCTGGGCAACGGATCGCCCGCCGTTACGAAAGGAATGAGCGCTGTGCGTTTTTTCTCAGCACAAGCTTTAAGTGCTGCATCAATTCGAGCGCTCATGCGAAGCTCCCAGCAAGAAAACCTGCGGCGCAAAAAGAGCACTTTTTAGAACTTATCTCCCCAAAAAAAGCCCTTTCCGCGCCTCCGCGCCTCCGCGTTGAAAGCTTTTGTGAGCATATCGTGTTCGTACTCATACTTTCCCCACAAATTTCACAGGCTGATGCCCCACCGCACACTCTTCTCTACAGAAAAATGGATCACCCATTTTTTGCGAAACGGTGTGCATATCTTTATCGCCGCGGCCGGATAAATTCACCAAAATGGTTTTGTCTTTTGAAAGCGTGGGGGCGAGCTTGATGGCGTGGGCAATCGCGTGCGCCGATTCGAGCGCAGGAATAATACCCTCTGTGCGGCAGCACGCATGAAAGGCTTCGAGCGCTTCCGCATCGGTAATGCCTACGTACTGCGCCCGACCGATATCTTTCAAATAGGCATGCTCTGGCCCAACCCCTGGGTAATCCAAACCGGCTGAAACGGAATGCGTCTCGGCAATTTGCCCATCTTCGTTTTGCAAAAGATAGGTGCGGTTGCCATGCAACACGCCGGGCACGCCTTTGGAAAGCGAAGCGGAATGTTTATCCGTATCCAAGCCCTCCCCTGCGGCTTCCACGCCAATCAATTGCGTGTGTTCGTGTGAAATGTACGGATAGAAAATACCCATCGCGTTCGAGCCACCGCCAACGCACGCGAGGATGTAATCGGGCTGTTTTCCGGTGAGCTCTGGCATTTGCGTGAGACATTCTTTACCAATTACGCTCTGAAAATCGCGCACCAGCATTGGGTAAGGATGTGGCCCCGCCACGGTGCCAATGATGTAGAAGGTATTGTCCACGTTCGTCACCCAATCGCGCAGCGCCTCATTGAGCGCATCTTTCAACGTTTTGGAGCCGGACTCCACGGGCACCACTTTCGCGCCGAGCAATTTCATGCGAAACACGTTTTGCGCTTGCCGCTTCACATCTTCGCTGCCCATGTACACGATGCACTCCAAGCCGTAGCGCGCCGCAACGGTAGCCGTTGCCACACCATGCTGCCCCGCGCCGGTTTCGGCGATTACGCGCGGTTTGCCCAATCGGCGCGCGAGCAAAGCTTGACCGATGCAGTTGTTTACTTTGTGCGCACCGGTATGGTTTAAATCTTCGCGCTTGAAATAAATTTGCGCGCCGCCTAATTGCTCGCTCCAGCGCTTGGCGTGGTAAATCGGCGAAGGGCGACCCACAAAATATTTAAGCTCGCGGTTAAATTCGGCAACGAACTCGGGGTCGTGTTGGTATTTCGCGTAATGCGCTTTCAGATCATCGAGCGCGGAGATTAAGGTTTCGGCAACGAATACGCCGCCGTATTGGCCAAAATGCCCTTTGGCATCCGGTAAGTCATAGGGTTTCATAATTGGTTTCCAGCAAGGTCGGCATCCCGCACCGCCTTACAAAAGGCTTCAATTTTTGCGGAGTCTTTCACGCCTTTGGCGCTTTCCACTCCACTGCTCACATCCACGGCATACGGCCGCACGCGGGCAATCGCCTCACGCACATTCGCGGCGCTTAATCCACCAGACAAAACGAGCCGACCCGCGTTGTCGTTTGTTGAGATGAGAGACCAATCGAACACCTTTCCGCTTCCACCGAAGCCCGCGCTGGGGGTATCCACCAGCCACGCCGCAGCATTTGCATACTTCTCACGCAAGTTTACTAAATCGCCCGCCACTTCGATAGCCGCAGCTTTTATGTACGGCCGACCAAAATGCGCGCAAAAATCCACCGGCTCATCGCCGTGAAATTGCAGCAGATCCGGTTGCACGTTTTCGATCACGTTTTGCACATCCGCCATGCTCGGATTGACGAACAACGCCACGCAGTTGACGAACGCTGGCATGTGGCTGCGAAGCGCTTTAGCGGACGAAACCTCGAGATTGCGAGGCGAAGGCGGGTAAAACACGAAGCCTAGCGCGTCGGCGCCCGCGCCCACTGCTACATGAACGTGTTCAGCTTCTTTCAAGCCACATATTTTGATGCGGGTACGTGCATGCATAACCTGCATTTTCCCACGCTCGGGCTTTGCACGCAGAAGGCACAAAAACCTGCGGCGCAAAAAAGTCATTTTCTAGAAGATATCTCCCAAAAAATGGCTACTTTGCGCCGCAGGTACTGCCTTTAAAAACTATCCCATCGCCCCATCCATCGCGGCAATAGAGCGATCTAGCGCGGCACCAATCACTTTGCCGCCCGCGTTGGCAGGAAACCCAGCGCTTAGCACCGCAAGTTGGGAGGCAAAGCCCAAATGCAGGCCCATTAGCCAATCCGGGCCAGGCTCGGGCTCCGGTGGCGGCCACGGCCAACCCTTCGGCAACTTAATTTTGCGCGGCTTTGTGGGACACCAATCATCCAATTCATCGAACAATGCCTTGCTAGGCAAACCGAAGCGCTCCGCCATCGCGACATTGCGCGCAAACTCCACGGCCATTACCGAACCAAACGCATGCGGAGGCAGTGGTTGCGGATTCAGCGCTACCGCACCAAAACGCCCCGCAGGTCCGTGTGGAAACACCACATCGTAAATCGCAGGATGTACCCGACCAATAATCGCAAGCAGTTCCTTTGAAAGTTTCATCTTCAATACTCCTCACCAAAACCATGGTTGCGAAAAAGCACAACGCTAATCGAGCAACCATAGGTGAGGATTATTCAATTGCTTCGCCAGTAGGGCATCGGTCATATGGTGTAGGGAGCGAAGGTAAATGGGGGAGACATCGCTCCACCGTTTTATATAGGGGCGTATGGAATGAATCACGACTCGAACCCAGCTAAGCGCTCTATTCCATCAAGTCCGCAAAGGCAAATTAAGCCGTCAAACTCCCCAACGCCTCAGCTAACTTAGCCCCATCCACGCCTCCGGCCATCGCCAACTCGGGCTTACCGCCGCCCTTGCCGCCAACGATTGCGGCTGCTTTTCCAACGATCTCGCCCGCTTTGTATTTGCTCACCAAATCGGCGGTTACGCCTGCGCAAAGGGAGACTTTTCCGTCCGCTGATTTTGAGCCAAGCAGGATGAGACCGCTGCCTATTTTGTTTTTGATTTGCTCGACCATCTCACGGAGCGCTTTGGCATCTGCGCCCTCCACTTCAGCCGCCAGCACTTTTACGCCGTTGACTTCTTTCGCTTTTGCAAGCAAATCACCGCCTGCGGCTGCGGCTAATTTGCTCTTGAGCTTTTCGAGTTCTTTTTCAAGCGCGCGGGCATGCTCTTGCAAAGCAGAAATTTTTTCTGGGATCAACGCGACGGGCGATTTGAGCATTGCGGCCACTTCGTTGGTGCGTGCATCGAGCGCTTGCACCACGGCAACCGCGCCTTCGCCTGTTACCGCTTCTACGCGGCGCACGCCTGCGGCCACGCCGGTTTCCG
>JANMDS010000574.1:0-1521 GCA_031376405.1 Betaproteobacteria bacterium | reverse complement strand
TCTTCAATCGTGGTCAGGCCACCGGCGATGTTGCCCTTGGTCGGCTGCGAATCGGAAAGATCGCTCGTTTTATGGCGTTCGATCATGGCTTGATAACGATCAAACATGAACATGAAATCTTTCCACACCTGCGGGGTGCGGCAGCGGGCTTCAAGCAACTTTTCGCCACCGGTGATTTCAGATGTTTCACCAAACAACAGCGTGGTTTTTAGTGGATAGAGCTTGTCGAACGCATTGCCTACCGTCGGATTTGCGCCGCAGCCCGAGGTGGTGTCGGACTCACCGCATTTGGTGGAAATCCAGAGCTCGGAAACATCGGCTTGCACGCGATGAATCTCGCTCGCGGCTTGCAACATTTTTTTCGCCGCTTGCGAGGCGCGCTTTATCGTGTCGTGATCGCCGAAGCCTTCGATTCCAAAGCCCACTACTAGCGTGCCCGACTTCGCGATGCCATCGACCACTTTTTTAGTCCAACCGCCTTCGATACCAATCACCACCACTGCCGCTACGTTTGGGTTCGAACCCGTGCCGATCAGCGTGCGGAAGTGCAAATCGAGATCAGCACCAAACTGCAAGCGACCGTAAGGATGGGGAATGGCAATCGTGCCTTTAATGTTGTGCGCCACGGCCTCTGCAGCCGCGTTCGACAAATCATCAACCGGCAAAATGATGACGTGGTTACGCACACCCATCCGCCCGTTTTCACGGCGATAGCCCCAGAATTTTGTTTTCTTACTAATCATATTGATCTCTAAAGTAAAGAGTGACCTGCGGGTTTGATTTGGTCCGCCAGGCTAGGCGCGGCGGGCCGACGTGTACTTGGCGCGGAGCGTACACGAGGCCCGCCGCAACAACGCCTCGCGGTCCACATCAAAGCCGCCTACCAGCGTTTGGTTTTTACGTTGTGTACATGGAGGTGTTCGCCTTTTTTAATTGGCGCGACCACCTTGCCAATATCCACACCGTACTTAATCACGGTATCGCCTACTTTGAAATCTTTCAGCGCGACTTTGTGGCCAATAGGGATATCACTTTTCAGCTCTACTTTTACCGTAGAGTCCGGCTCCATGATCCAGCCGGTTGCGCGCTGGCCTTTATTGCAGCCTTCTAATACAACGACGCCAACGCCATCGTTCTTCTCATGTACAACAAAATGAATTGCAGCCATAACTTTGCGGTTTCTTGTGGTTCAGGTCTAAATCGAATGCTAGGGCTAAAATGTGCTCATGTCAACTAACTCATTTAAATGAGTGAGCCTAAGAACTAGTCTGGCTAAAAACGAAAAACTATATGAATATTGTCATCACCGAGTTCATGGACGACGCTGCGGTTGCAAAGCTTCGCGCTCACTTCCCAACTACCCATTACGATGCGGCCTTAGTAGATAAGCCCGAGGAACTCGCCCAGCGCGCGGCCCAGTGTGATGCGCTGATTGTGCGCAACCGCACGCAGGTGCGCGGTGCGCTGCTTGCTACGTGCGCGAGGGCACGCGTGATTGGGCGTTTGGGCGTGGGGCTGGAC
>JANMDS010000552.1:0-4045 GCA_031376405.1 Betaproteobacteria bacterium | reverse complement strand
CGTAACACTGGCTCTGCGCGATTGCGTAAACAGATGGGCAGCTCAAAACGATCAGTGCAATGAAATTACGTAAGAAATGTCTCAATCCACCTACGCCCCACTCTTCCTAACCACCTCCGCCCACTTCACCACTTCCGATTTCACAAACGCGCCAAACTCTTCGGGCGAATTTCCAACTGGCTCCGTACCCGAAGCGAGGATGCGTTCCTTAATTTCTGGTTTAGCCAAAATCGCTCGGATTTCTTTGGCTATGCGGTCCGAAATTTCCTTCGGCGTGCCTGCGGCCATGAACACGCCTTGCCATGCATTCACCTCGAACCCGGGCAAGCCGCTTTCGGCGAGGGTGGGCAAATCCGGTAAGAGCGAAGAACGCTTGCTCGTGCTCACGGCGAGCGCTTTCACCTTACCGCCTTTTACATGCGGGATAGCGGAGATGGCATTGTCAAACATGGCTTGTACATCGCCTGAGATCACGGCCGTCATCCCTGGTGCACCGCCTTTGAAGGGGACGTGCAAGATATCGGTTGCGGCGGTAATGTTGAAAAGCTCGCATGTTAGATGTTGTGAAGTGCCGTTGCCTGCAGAGGCGCAGGCAAGCGGGCCCTTCTATAGCTTGGCGTATTGCACGAACTCGGCGGCGGTGTTTGAGGGGAAGTTTTGTGGCACAACGAGTACGTTGGGCATGGAAACCAATTGCGTAATCGGCACGAAATCTTTCACCGGATCGTAGGGCAAGCTTTTGTAGAGCGAGGCGTTGATGGCATGTGTACTCACCGTGCCGCCCAAAATCGTGTAGCCATCAGCAGGCGATTTCGCGACATGATCGGAGCCTACGCCACCACCTGCGCCGGGCTTGTGTTCGATGACGACCGATACGCCCAACGCTTTTGATAAATCTGCTTGCAGCAAGCGCGCGAGTGTATCGGTACTGCCGCCTGGTGGGAAGGGCACAATATAGCGAATGGGTTTATTGGGCCAAGCTTGGGCGTAAGCGGCGCTGGCAGTAAATAGTGCGCAACCGGCGATGAGTGCGCTGGCGAGAGTGCGGTTCATGATGGAGCCTCCTAGTTTTGCGTGGTGTGTTTTTTGCAAAGTGTAGAGGGAAATTGGGGGGCGTGCTGCGCGCAGTTCGAATGCTGCGGGCTGAGTGCGTTTCCCTCACCCCGACCCTCTCTCAATGGGAGAGGGGGAATACCTTTTTTCACTCAAACCTACGGCGCAAAACAGGCTACTTTTTAACTTTATCTCCCAAATTTAGGAGCCCATTTACGATGGCTACGCCGAGCAATACCAGCGCGCCGCCGATTAAATTTGCCGTAGTAATTGGCTCACCCAAAAACACGCGGCCCCAAAGCAGCGCAAACACAGGGATGAGAAACGCGACGGTGGATACGCGCACTGCCCCCATCGCTTCCATCAAGCGGAAATACATGAAATAGGCCAAGCCTGTGGTGATGAGCCCTAAAAATAATACCGCGTAAATCACATTCGGTGAAAACGATTGGGGTGCGGGCACATTCATGGCAGCGAGCGGCAGCAAGGCCAACGCTGCGGGCGCGAGCGAGCCTGCAGCGACTGCATAGGGCGATACGCCTGCGAACATACGGGCTGTTAAATGACCGGCGAAGGCATAGCACACCGCACCGGCTAAGCCCGCTGCAATCGCGCCGATTACCGCAGGCGTAAGCGCGAGCGGCGCGAGCCCTACTAAGATAACAACGCCAATAAATCCGACAACAAAACCGATGACTTTTGCGGCGGTAACGGGCTGCTTCAACCAGACGATGGCGATGAGCGCGGAGAACAGTGCGGCAGTTCCGTTCAATATAGCCAAGTAGCCCGCTGGCAACGATTTACTAGCCAAGCCAAATAGCAAAAACGGAACGGCGGTGTTGATGAGCCCAAAAAGCGCGAAGCGTTTGCCGTGCGTACCCCAAGGAATGCGCACGCCTTTGTAGTACGCGATGGCGCTCAACAGCACCACAGCGAGCGCGAGTCGCATGAAAGTTGTAGACGACGCGCCGAGCGCGGGCACAGCGATACGCAAAAAAATGAACGAGAACCCCCACGTTGCCCCGAGGAGTATGAGCTCTAATGTGTGCCGATTCAATCTAGTCGATCTTCCGTTGGTCGTCGATCACTTTGCCGTCGTTGGGCAAGCTACCCACAGCGCAGAAGCTCACTTCACCACCGAGTTTGGTCACGTCACGCAAGGTTTGCTCGAGTGCACTTTGTAAGCCATTGTTGCCCGCTAGGCATTCGCAGGCCAGCGCCATGGTGTCTCGCTGATCGGGGTTGGTAATGGTGAGTCGTACTTTTTTCACCTCCGAAAAGCGCTTGGCTACGTCCGCGATTTGCGAAGGGTGAACAAACATGCCTTTTACTTTCGCGGTTTGATCGGCGCGCCCCATCCAGCCTTTGATCCGCGCGTTGGTGCGCCCGCACGGGCTTGCGCCCGCCATGATCGCGCTCAAATCGCCCGTGCCGAAACGCACAAGCGGGTAGGCTTGGTTGAACGTGGTGACGACCACTTCGCCCACTTCGCCATCGGGCAATACTTCACCGGTGCCTGGGCGCACGATTTCTACGATGATGTCTTCATCGATAATCATGCCCTCGCGCGCGGGCGATTCGTACGCGATTAGGCCTGCATCGGCTGTGGCGTAGCACTGCAATGCTTGAATACCCCGCTCGGCGAAAAGCGCGCGCACTTGCGGTGCGAAGTATTCACCTGAGACGAGCGCGTGTTTCAAGAACCGAATCGGTGCGCCCAGCTCATCGGCTTTTTCAAGCAAGATGCGCAAAAACGAAGGCGTACCGGCGTAGGCGGTGGGCTGCAAATCGTGCATCGCGGCGACTTGCTGTTCGGTATTGCCCACCCCGCCTGGGAACACCGCGCAGCCGAGCGCGCGCGCACCGGCATCCATGATCCAACCGCCCGGAGTCATGTGATAACTGAAGGTGTTGTAGGCTAAATCGCCCTTGCGCAAACCCGCCGCAAACAGGGCGCGGGCCACACGAGCGTAATCGGATTGAACGCCCTCTGGCTCGTAAATCGGGCCTGGCGATGCGTACACGCGCGCGATGGATTCGCCCTCATTTCCTCCATACGTACCGGCATTGAAACCACCGAATGGGCGCATGGCCTTTTGCAAATCGAGCAATTCGGATTTGCGCGTCACGGGAAGGCCAGCGAGCGCCGCACGGGTGTTCACGTGCGCGGCATTTACTTCTTTAAGGATGCTCGCCATCGCGGGGGATTTGGCTTGCGCATAGGCGATGAGCGCGGGTAGGCGCGTAGCGAGTTCGGCCTCACGCTCTAGCGCGCTGCGGGTCTCGCGGAGGTCGAAGTGTGTGGCGTTGTGTTCAGTCATGATGTTTGTGGGCGAATTGTCGTTTCAAGCCGCGCATAAGTGTGCCAATGAGCGGCAGTTTTGCATAGAGCTCTTCCGCTGCGTCCCAATAGTCGCGGTGCATGCCGATTTTTCCATCAGCATCAAATCGCAAATGCGATGCGCCGTGAATAGTCATCGTTTCGTTGGGTTTATATTTCTTTACGCGAAACGTCATGTCCCAAGTAAGGAACGCATCATTTCCTTGCTCAACAATGGTGATGAAATTGAAGCGCGGTTCATGCATGGTGTCAAACATTTCACCGAAAATTGGTTTTATTTTTTCAACGCCAATCACGTCGTTAAACGGATCTTTGAATGTGGCGTTACCGGCATAAATGGTGTTCATGCGGGGAATATCCGCAGCATTGAGTTGTTCGAAAAAATTAACAGCGCGCGAAAGGGCTTCGGATTTCATGCGCACATTTTGCATTACTTTTTCAGGAGATAAATCGTAGAAACCGCCTATTTTGCGCCGCAGGTATAGGAGATCGTTTTCGTTTTGCGTGAGGAACGAATTGTTGTTACATGTTTATTTTCCGGAGTGGAAAAATGTTGGATCCGCCAAATCGCCCAGTAGACTTGGGGAAGCGACAGAGAGGTTCGTAGATTGTGAAATCGCGTTTGTGAAGCTTTTATTCGATCTGATAAAA
>JANMDS010000547.1:0-2281 GCA_031376405.1 Betaproteobacteria bacterium | reverse complement strand
GGTAACAGCGTCGGTTCCTGTTCAGTAAGGTACACCTCTTCATTAATCATGTTGTAACGCCGAAACAACATTGATATTATAGAATACATACAGTATAGACTACACTGTCCATCGTGACATGATGAGCAGCATTATGGTTACAGCAACTACCACCCAGTACGGATTCACGACCGGAACCGCAATATTATTGCAGATTCTGCTGCAGCTGATTAATCAAACATTCAGTGAATACCTGCACAAAACTATTTGTTGGATCTAATGTACTAGAGTTATTCTTTCATTGGTCTGACAAAGAGGCTTGCTCGGCTTACAGTATACCGGTACCTCGTGGCTGGATCGATCTAATCTTAGTATCACGACGAGATTGATGGTGGTAGCCGTGGACTAGCTAGGTGATCGCCATGATAGACCACATCGAGACTACAGTAGTCAAACATTCCGAGTGAATACCGGCACAAAACGAAACCCCAACTCCGTTTGGCAACGATCTACCGATACTCTGGCCTCGTCGTGGCAAACAGTAGCACTTCTTCAAAGGCCTCTTCGATTTTATTCAGCATATTACTGTACCGGTACGTAACTGGCTCTATGGATTCATTCATCGATCCATCCATTCATTCATCCATCCATTTAAAACCGGGAACGGAACCGTAAATGTCGCTGCGCAGTTAATGTACCACAATGTTTTCCTTCGACGCCATTTATTGGTCCGAGGCCGCTCCGGCGGCAACTGGCTGGTGGTGGTGCTGGTGGTGTTTCAACGTGTCGAGGATGCCTCCCACGTTGGCCTTCCAGGTCGTCAAGCGCTCGTGCAGTTTCTTCCACTGGTCCAGATCGAATTTGCGCACCACGGAGCGTTCGACGAGGACTGTTTGGTGCAACTGATCCATCTTGGCTTGCAACAATCCCGTGCGTATGGCTTGGATGACGGTCGATTCGACCTGGGAGACGTCTTGTTGGACGGCCGTGGCAATTTCCTGGTAGGGGATGTCGGCGGCGGCGTGATTGTTGGCGAGCGAACACACGGTGAGCAGCCGCATGTGGACTTCGCACTGGGTCGGGTCCACCCCCCAGGCCGTCAAGGTGGTGGCGGTCCCGTACTTGAGCACATAGGCCTGGTAGTCGGCCAACGTCCCGTGCTGGACGATCGTCAATAGTTCGTAGAGCTGCGGCTGGGCGACGGCCAGCGCGGCGTGGACGGTCGGTAGGATATGGCGCTGCAGGCGAAACAAGGAAATCGGATCGCGAATCGCCCCAATCGCCACCTGCTCGGCAATGCCGGTCTGGGTGGGATCTTCTTGAATGTATTGCAGCAGGTAACGCTGTCGGCATAAGGCTTGTTCTGTGGCGTCGTGGTGGGGAGTGGCGTGGGCGAGTGCCCGGCACACGGCGGCCAAGACTTGGCAGCGCTCGGTCGTCGTCCAATGCCGCATCAGCTTGGTCAGCAAGAGCGGGTGGGCCGTTTCGTCGCCGAGCGCGACGATCATGGACACGACACTGGAGGAGGAGGACGAGGAAAAGGAGGAGGAGGAGGAAGTTGGGGGGTAAATGATCCGTCCCAACGGTCCGTCGGGGTGCAAATAGCTGCTGCTGTTGCTGCTGCTGCTCGACGAGGACGATGTGGCGGCGGCAGCGACGGCCAGATCAATCAGGGTCGCCAATAACGACGATTTGGCGGCACTGTCCGGCGCCACGTTGAACAGAGTCGACAGGAAGGAGATCTTGCGGTCCGTATCCGTGCCCGTGGCCACAATCTGCGCGGCCAAATCGGTCAGGAGGAGACCGGCCGTCTTGTTTGTCTTGTTCGTAGTCTTGCGGACAATCAGGACGGACAGCACCGAGAGCGCTCCCAAGGCCTCGTCGGCGTCCAATTGGACCATGAGCACATTCATCGCCACGGACGACGCAATGAGCGTCTGGAGGAGCTGAGTCGACATCTGCGTCTGGCCGGCCTGTTGCAACTGTTGGGAACAGGATTCGTGCAGTGGCGGATCGGATTCGGTGAGGATGGACACCAACCGCAGCTCGGCGTCTTCGGCAAGGTTGACCATCGTCGTCGTCGTCGTCGTGCCGCTGCTGGGACTTTGCTGGCTGTCGGGACCGGCCATGGTGGGTACGTAGTGGATTTGCTGCGCTACGGTGCGTGTATGAGAAGTGGATGGAGGCGGGCATGGTGTCGCTACTTCCACGATCGCATCCATTTGCGTGAATAAATGAGCAAAAACGGTCAGGATGCACGACTCCCTCATCGAGGCAACGGCTCGATCCGCTCCACCTTCTG
>JANMDS010000516.1:0-12033 GCA_031376405.1 Betaproteobacteria bacterium | reverse complement strand
CATAAATACCTGCGGCGCAAAAGCGGCCACTTATAGGAATTATCTCCTGGAAAAACACGCTTTGTCATCTTCAAATTCCGTATTCATCCTTGGTGGCACTGGCTTCATCGGGCGCTACGCTGCTCACGCTCTTTTGCGCGCTGGTTGGCGCGTTACCATCGGCAGCCGCAATCCAGAGCGGTCGCAACGGCGCTTGCGCGCTCCGCTTACGGCGTACGCTGCGCAACTTTCCTGGCAGCACGTGCACATGGAAACGCGGCTCACCACAACGGATTGGCACGCCGCTATCCAAGGTTTTGATGCGGTATTAAATTGCGTAGGCATCTTGCGCGAACGTGGGCGAGAAACCTGGCTAAAAGTACATACGCTAGCTCCGTTAGCATTAGCGCAAGCCTGCGTAGACGAAGGCGTGCGATTTGTTCACATTTCCGCGCTGGGTTTGCGTGCGGAGTGTCGCAGCGGTTTTATCCGCAGCAAGCGAGAGGCGGAGCGCGCGTTAACAGAAGTTCGACGCACCGCCTTGCTTCAACAACGCAACCCAGGCATCACGATCGCGCGCCCAAGCCTGCTCGATGGTGATGGTGGTTTTGGCGCGCTCTGGCTGCGGCGGGTTTCGCGTTGGCCGGTGCATTTCGTGCCGGCGGATGCCAAAGGAAAGCTCGCGATTCTTCATGTAGAAGCCTTAGGTGAAGCGCTTGCAGCCCTGTGCGCTTTGCGCCATGCCGCTGCGCCGGACGAAGCCGATCTGGGAGGGGAAGAAAACTTCACCATCGCACAATACCTTGCAACATTACGCGCGGCAACCGGAGCGCGTGCGGCAGTGCAAATTCCCATTCCCGCAGTATTGGTCTCGCTCGTGGCGTTCCTGTGCGATGCGTTGCACGCCACACCGTTGAGTTATGGCCACGTAGAGTTGCTGCGCGAAGATAATATTCCGCAACCCAATCGCACCGCGATGCTTCGCGCTGAGTACGCCAGCGCATACGCGCATTCGCAATCGCCGTAACGCCTGCTCCCGTAGCGCTGCAAGGCTACATTTGTATCGTAATTTAATACCATTCATAAAAGTCTTCGCGTTTTCGCTACACTTTCGTATCGTTCGAAGTACGGGAATCTACCCGTGCAACCGAAGGTGAGTATGCGTACCTATTTCAAAATTTGCAAAACCATTTCAGCAATCGCCTGCGCCGCGAGCGCGTTGACGGGCTGCTACGTCATGCCGGTGCAGCCCGACGGTAGGCCTTACCCCATTTCAGGTGCACCGAGCTTACCGCCCGCTGCGGTAATCGTTCCCGCGCCGGGGCCGGTGTTAGGGCAAGTACGGCTCTATCCAGCCAACGATGCGGCCGCAAATTTTGGTGTGATTAATGGGCAAGTGCTCAACCTGCTTGATGGCCGTGGCCAATTTAATGTAACGATCGGCGGTGAGGTGCTTTCGGGCGAAGCCACGCGATTGCCTCGCTCACAAAGCGGCACCGCCAGCGCCAGCGGCAATAAAGGCAGCTATTTATCGTGCAACTACACCATGACCAACGCCACGTTAGGCAGTGGCACCTGTTCACTCTCAACCGGCGCGCAGTTCCGCATGCACTTAGGGGGCTAACCGCGATCCACCGCCCTTCCCTTCGCGGGGAGGGCTTTCCGTATGAACGGGTATGAAATGTCTCTATCTCTGCAACTACACGACGCGCTTAAAACCCAGCTCCGGCAGCAACGGATCACCTACGCTGCAGTGGCTGAAAAACTCGTGCTGAGCGAAGCGACGATTAAACGAGATTTCTCACGGGGCACACTGAGCGTGGAGCGCTTTGGCACGATCTGCGATGCGTTTTCAATTTCCATGAATGTGCTCACCGAGGCGCTTGATTCGCGCGCCCAGTTGGTAGCGGAGTTGAGCCACGCGCAAGAAAAAGCCATCGTTGCCAATCCCAAACTGTGGTTGGTTTCCATTTGTGCACTGAATCAGTGGACATTTACGGAAATTGTGGAGCGCTACACGTTAACCGCAACTGAGGTGACGCGACACCTGCTCACACTAGACAAAATGGGCATTCTTGAGATGCACGCTGAAAATCGTATTCGACTCAAACTCGCGCGAAATTTTCGCTGGTTGCCCGATGGTGCATTCATTCAGACATTTCGAAATACCCTGGCAAAAGAGTTTTTGAGCGGAAGCTTTAACGATGCCCCAGATAGTTTTCGACTCGTGTTCGGCAGCCTCGCCCCCGCCTCCGTAGCGCTGGTGCGCGAGCGCATGCTCGCGCTGGCCGACGAACTGGCAACACTGCACGCCCGCGATAGCCGCGTGCCCAAAGCGCTCAAACACAGCGTAACGCTCGCGCTCGTGCTGCGCGAGTGGGAGCCTAGTATGTTCGGGCAAATGCAACGTTAGCCAAAGCTGCCACAACTCCACCCGTTACACTGCGGCTATGAATGTCGGCGTCTCCGCTATACCCCTTCGCTTTGTAGCGCTCGCTGTGGCCATTACTTTTGTTTGGGGCACCAATTTTGTGGTTATTAAGTGGGCACTCGGCGCGCTACCACCCTTTCTCTTTGCAGCGCTGCGCTTTGCACTCGCAGCGTTTCCTGCATTATTGTTTCTACCCAAACCAAAGGTATCGTGGGCTAACCTCGCACTTTATGGCGTGCTCATCGGTGCGTTGCAATTCGGCGTAATGTTTTGGGCCATGCGCGAACACATTTCGCCCGGCTTGGCCTCCTTAGTGGTTCAAACGCAAGTATTTTTTACGATTTTGATTGCTGTTGCCCGATCCGGTGAGCGAGTGAGTCGGCTCCAAATTGCAGCACTTGCCATCGCATCGTGCGGCATACTGATTTTGCTCTCTCGCACCGACGGAAGCATTACTGTAATCGGCGTTCTTGCCATACTGTTCGCCGCACTCGCTTGGGCGAGTGGCAATATTGTTGCCCGCGAAGCAGCCCGTGGCGGCACGAACGTCAATCTGCTTGCCTACGTCGTATGGTCGAGCCTCTTTGCATTGCCGCCACTCATTGCCTGCTCGCTCATTTTTGATGGACTTCCCGCTATCTCCACTAGCTTGGCGAACGCAACTGCTTGGGTGTGGCTCGCCGTGCTTTGGCAAAGTGTAGGCAACACGCTATTTGGCTACGCCGCTTGGGCGTGGTTGCTCTCGCGGTATAGCGCTTCTGCCGTATCGCCGTGGGCGCTGTTAGTACCGGTGTTTGGTATGAGCGCGTCCGCCATCTGGCTTGGAGAATCGCTTCCGGCATGGAAACTTTTGGCTGCGGCGTGTGTGCTCTGCGGCTTAGCGTTGAATGTATACGCAGGCTGGTCACGAGAAAAGCGGTAAATACCTGCGGCGCAAAAAGGCCGATTTCCAAGAGATATCTCCCAAATAATGCCGTTTTTACGCCGCAGGTATTTTTGGTTCAGTGCGTCGTTCCGATCTGAACGTGCGTGGTCGCAGGTTTTCGGCTTAGTTTTCTGCGCACCCAGCTAAAGCCACGCCCGATATCGTCTACGAATGTAAACACAGCAGGGATCACGAGCAGCGATAGGAACGTAGACGTCACCAACCCACCAATCACCGCAACGGCCATCGGTGAACGAAATGACGTATCTGCAGCGCCGGTACCAATTGCAATGGGCAACATGCCCGCCCCCATCGCAATGGTCGTCATGATGATGGGGCGCGCGCGCTTGTGGCACGCATCTAGCAAAGCTTCGGTGCGGGACATGCCCAAATCCCGACGCGCAACGATGGCGTATTCCACGAGCAAAATTGAGTTTTTCGTAGCCACGCCCATCAACATGATGAGCCCGATGAGCGATGGCATCGAAAAACTTTTCTCGGCGATAAGCAGTCCAACAAACGCACCTCCCAACGAAAGGGGTAACGCCGCCAGAATCGTGAACGGATGCAAAACATCTTTAAAAAGCAGTACGAGTACAAGATAGATACACAGGACGCCCACCCCCATCGCCAGACCAAAACTTGCGAAAAGCTCGCCCATCATCTCGGCATCGCCTACTTCTACCACGCGCACGCCCGCAGGCAAGTTTTGAATACTGGGTAGTTTTTTTACCAATTCCGTCACGTCACCTAGCGCGATACTTGATAGCTCAATATCAAACGTAATGTTACGTGATCGATCGTAGCGATCAATTTGCGCAGGGCCGCTGGTAATCTCCAAACTTGCAACAGAACCAAGCGTAACTGGGCCCTTGCTGCCGGGCACGCTCAAGGCAGAGAGCAAACTCAAATCTTCGCGCACACCCTTTGCAAGCTTAACGACGATGGGCAATTGCCGCTGCGAGAGATTCAATTTACTAAGTGATTGATCGTAGTCGCCTAAGGTTGCGATGCGGATTGTTTCAGCGATGGATTGCGCGCTGACACCCTGCTCGGCCGCCTTCTGCGCGTCTGGGCGGATCACCACTTCAGGGCGCACCAAGCTTGCGGTGGACGTAATGTTGCCAACGCCAGGGATCGTACGCACTTCACGCTCAATGTTGCGCGCTGCCGCCATGAGCGCATTGCCATCATCTCCGGTTAACACGAGCAAGTACTTTTCTCCTGATGCACCTAAACCTACCTTGCTACGTACGCCGGGCACTGCCTCCATCGCGGTGCGTATCTCCGCCTCAATCACTTGCTTCCTCACCGAGCGGTTTTCACGCTCATCGAGAATTACCGTTAGCGTTGCTTTACGCGCTTCGGCCACTCCGCTTCCCATAAACGGATCGCTTCCAGCTTTGCCACCGCCAATCGTGGTGTAAATCGAGTTCACATGCTTCACCCCTGCAACCACCTTGCGCGCTTGTTCGGCTACGCGCAAGGTATCTTTTAAAACCGAGCCTGGAGCGAGCTCAATGTGCACTTGTGTTTGCGAGTTGTCGTCCGCTGGAATGAACCCTTTTGGCAAAAATTGGATTAACCAAATCGAACCGGCAAAAAAAGCCGCCGCCGCAATGGCGGTAATCCAACGGTACTTTGTGCACCAGGTAGCCATGCGCAGGTAGAGACGCAACCACAGCGGATCGGCTCCGCCTTCCGCGAGAGGCTTCAGCATGTATGCCGACATCATCGGGGTGAGCATCCGCGCGACTACTAGCGATGCAAACACGGCTAACGATGCAGTCCAGCCAAATTGTTTGAAAAATTTACCCGCGATACCAGACATAAACGCAGTAGGTAAAAACACGGCAATCAACGTAAACGTTGTAGCGATTACGGCTAAGCCAATTTCATCGGCCGCTTCGGTTGCTGCTTGCAGCGGCGATTTACCCATTCGCAGATGGCGGATGATGTTTTCGACTTCCACAATCGCGTCGTCCACCAAAATACCAATCACCTGAGAGAGCGCCAACAACGTAACCACGTTGATTGAAAAGCCTAGGTAATACATACCTATGAAAGCAGGAATAACCGATAGCGGCAGCGCCACGGCAGACACAATGGTGGCGCGGATATCTCGCAAAAATAAAAAAACAACAAGCACGGCAAGCGCTCCACCCTCGTATAGAAGTTTGAGAGACGAATCGTATTCTTCTTGAACGGGCTTTACGAAATCAAAGGCTTGAGTAAGCACAAGATCGGGGTGTTCTGCTTTAAGTTTTTCAAGCGTTTTTTGCACGCCCTCACCGACATCAATTTCGCCAGCACCTTTGCTTCGCATCACTTCGAACCCTACAACCGGTTTGCCATTTAAGAGCGCCGCGGAATTGGGCTCGGCAATCGTATCGCTTACTTGCGCGACTTGGTTCAGGCGCACACTACGTCCACTGGGCAAAGCAATTTCTAGCTGTGAGAGTGCTTGGGCACTGGCCACCGTAGCAATCACCCGCACCGGCTGCTGCGCTCCACCCAAATCGGCTTGGCCGCCACCCGCATCCATTTGTACGCCGCGCAATTGCCGAGAAATATCTGATGCGGAAACACCCAGCGATTGCATCTTGGCCGGATCGAGCAGTACATGCACTTGCCGCTGCACGCCGCCCACGCGCGATACACCGCCAACACCTGCCACACCGAGTAAGCGCTTGGTCACCGTATCGTCAACGAACCACGACAAGGCTTCCGTATCCAGTCGGTTAGAGCTCACCGCAAACGCCATAATCGGCGAGCCTGCAATATTGAGTTTTTGCACCACTGGATCACGCACATCCGCAGGCAAATCTGCTCGCACCTGTGAAACCGCCGAGCGCACTTCATCGAGCGCTTCTTGCACTGGCTTTTCTAGTCGAAATTCACTGGTGATCGTTGCCGCACCGTCGGAGACGACGGTGCTAATGTGTTTGAGCCCTTGCAGCGTGGCAATGGAGTTTTCAATTTTGCGGGCAACTTCCGTTTCCATTTGCGCCGGTGCCGCACCGGGCAGCGAGGCCGTTACGCTAATGGTAGGCAAATCCAAATCGGGAAAATTTTGTACTTTCATCGATTTGAACGAAAGAAGCCCGGCGAGCGTGAGCAACACAAACAGCATGAGCGCAGGCACTGGGTTTTGGATAGACCAACGAGAAACGTTCATCGATTAACTCCCTTGCGCTACGATGCGTACCGTATCGCCATCGGCTAAAAATGCACCGCCCGAGGCCACAATTTTCTCGTCCGCCTTAAGCCCATCAATGATCTCGACAAGCTCGCCCACGCGCCGACCCAACTGTACTTTTCGTTGCGCGACTTTGTTGCCGGCGTCCACACGCATCACATAACTGAAACCGTCGCGCAGAATGACCGCTTGCTGCGGCACTGTCAGCGCAGACGCGCTGCCCACCGCAAAATCGCCTTTTGCAAACATGCCCGCCTTGGCAAGCGGGGTGCGCTCGATATCCACGTACACCAGCGCATTGCGCGATTGCGCATCCACCACGGGCCCGACTATACGTACTTTGCCGCTTGCTGCGCTGCCATCGGGCAACGTAATATTTACAGTCTGCCCTGTCTGCACTCTTGCGAGCTCAGCGGAAGAAACCTCAGCGCGCCACTCCAGCCGATTTTTGCGAATGAGTCTAAACAGCTCTTGACCTGCACCGACTACCGCGCCGACGGTTGCCATGCGCGCGGAAATCACGCCATCGTCGGGCGCGAATACTTGCGTAAACCCCATTCGTAAGCGGATAGATTGCTCCGCAGCTTTGGTTGCGTTTAAACGTGCTTGCGCGGTTTTTTCAACGGTTAATAACTGCGAGATTTGTTGTGCAGGAATTGCCCCAGAGTTTTGCAGCTCACGTGCCCGCACAGCGTTTGCTTGGGCATCAGTTAGCGAAGCTTCTGCTTCAGCAATTTGTGCAGCCTGTTGCGCGAGCTCAGCTTGAATGGTCTCAGAAGCAAATGTAGCCAGCACTTGGCCGCGCCGCACATAATCGCCCACATTTACTTTCACATCGTTCAAACGCAAGCCGTTGACTTCTGCGCCCACCGCTGCTTCTTGCCACGCCGCAATCGAGCCGTTCGCGCTCAGTTTGGTTGCCCAACCGCTCGTGGTTGGCTGCGTAACAGCCACGGTAAGTGCGGGCCGTGCAGCCGTCGCTGCTGGTTTATCTTGTTTGCCAAGATTCTCTTGCCCAGTGACTTTTCCTTGCGCAGAAGTCGACGCGGGGGATTTCATTGCGTCGGCAACTTTGAGTCCTACAACGATCAAACCCAACACAATCGCAGCCAACATGCCTGCGCGAAATACCAATGATTTTGAGGCGTTCATACTCATTTACCCTTCACAACAGAATCCGTAATGCTCCAGCCACCGCCTACGGCGCGGTAGAGCGCAACCCACGCAAGCAATCGCTCGCGTTCTAAATTTAACAGCGCAATTTGCGCACCCAGCACAGCACGCCGCGCCTCCTCTAATTCCAATACGGTACCGACGCCTGCGCGCAACCGGGCTTGCGCCGAAGCCGCAAACATCTCGTAACCCGAGAGCGATGCGCGCACATCGCCTTCCCGTGATTGAGCACCGTTTAAACGCGTGAGCGCTTCTTCGGTTTCGCGCACGGCGCGCATTGCAAGGGATTTGTAGCCTGCTGCCAGCTCATCGTATCGAGCGGCGGCGAGCTCACCATTTGCTTTGCGTCGCCCTGCATCGAACAGAGGAACTGAAATTGAAGGGCCAAAGCCCCAGAGCGCGCCGTCATTTGTACTTCCCAGTGCGCGCGAAATCGAATATCCAATCGAGCCACTAAATGAAATGCGCGGATATCGGTCTGCTTCCGCTACGCCGATCTCTGCGGATGAAGCTGCCAAATCGCGTTCGAGCGCGGCTAAATCTGGTCGCTGCGCAAGTACTTGCGCGGGCACATTTGCCACGCCCAAGCCGCGAACCGCAGGCAACTTGCCGCTGGCCGGTGCTAACAACGCACGTACTTGCGCCTCCGACAGCCCAGAAATGCCGACCAGCGCTTTAATCGCAAGATCGATCTCGGTTTGCTGCGTAACAATGCGGGCATGGGCATCGGCGACAGAAGCGCTAGCGAGCGCGGCATTGGCTGGCGCTTCAAAACCCGCATTGGTTTTAAGTTGAGTCAATCGTGAAGTTTCAATCCGGCTTGCGCGATCTAATTCGAATCCAATCGCTAGGGCTTCGCTCACGCGCAGTGAAGCATAAACCGTCGCAATTTCAGCGGCTAACGAAACACGGGCTTCGTGCCACTCGAATGAACGGGCTTCGACACGGGCCTGCGCGGACTCACGACTGCGCACGCGCCCGCCGAACAAATCGAGCTCCCACGCGGCTTGCGCGCTGGTTGCCCAACTCGTAGCCGTTGGCCCGCCCTGCGCGCCGCGGCTTAAATTAGAGCCGGCCGATGCGCCCGGCAAATCTGCGCTCCCCGACATTGCTGCGCTCGCGCGGGCTTGGGTTATGCGAGCGACGGATTGTTCGAGTGTGGGGTTGTTTGCCTGCGCCGCCTCGATGAGTGCGAGCAGCGCCGAATCATTCCACGAGGTCCACCAATTTTTAAGCGCTTGGGAATCACCCGCATGCGGCAGTGGTGTATTCCACGTCGGTGTATTTTCTGTAATTTTTGGCAAGGCTGGGGCTGTGTAGGATGGGCCCACGACTGCGCAGCCCGAAAGCAGGGCCAAGCCCAGCGCAGCGAACGCAGTGATTTGCCGATCTGAAAAACGAAATATCATAAAACTCCTCTTTTGATGGATCGACGTAGCGCTCATTTCCGCACTCCACGCGCCCGATTTGAACTCGCCGCTTGCTCAATCACTTGATCGACAGCGCGTTTCATTGTGGTCTGGGCTTGCCGCAATGATTGCTCATTGCCCAACTGCATTTCTACATGCATCACCCCAATAAAACAGGCGTGCAACATACGGATCGCATCAATCGGCACTTCCCCAATCACCGCACAAAAGGCGGCGTGGAGGCGCTTGTTATTCGATTCGGTAAATTCCGAAAGCCATACCCTAATGCTTGGATCTTCTTCTGCGGCAATCATGAGTCCGGTAAACAACCGGATCCAACCACGATCCATCTCGTTGGGCACCAAAAACTCGCGAAACTGCGAACGCGTGACGTGCCCGCGTTCACTGCCCTCGGTAATCGGATCGATCACTTGGGCGCAGCCATATTGGGCGACATTGCGCAGCAAATCCAGCCGCGTTGGGAAGTAATACGTGAGATGGCTTTGTCGAACGCCCGCCCGCAAGGCCACGGCGTTTTGAGTGAGCGCGCTAAAGCCTTCTGCATGCAGAATCTCCATCGCAGCAGCCAAAATTCGAGTACGTACCGATGCATCAATCGGTAGCGTTTCAAGGCTGGGGAGATTTGAAATTGGAGGCACGGCTAGTTGCAAAGCGTAAACATTTGGTAAATATACCAAATTAAATTGGTATTTAAACCAAATCCCCGCATTTGCTTACGAAATACACAAATACTTACGGCGCAAAAGCGGCATTTTTTACGAGATATCTTCCAGAAAATGCCAATTTTGCGCCGCAGGTATTACAGGAAAAGGCGGTCAGGCTCAATCATCCTCGGTTCGATATACGCTAAACAATCAATCCCCTTTAATACCGCGCTCTTTGATCAGTGCACCAAATCGCACGCTATCTGCATTCGCTCGTGCACCAAACTCGGCTGGACTCATCGGCGCGGGGATGGCACCGAGCGCTGCCACTTGATCTTGAAACGATTTGCTCGCCAAAATTTTGTTAATTTCTGCATTGAGCTTGCTTACGATAGTGGTCGGCGTTGCGGAAGGTGCATAAAAACCGAACCAGCTATCGGCATCAAAACCTTTTAAGCCTGCTTCATCGAGCGTGGGGACATCCGGAAAGAGCGGCGAGCGCGAGGGGCTGCCCACAGCGAGCATTTTGAGCTTACCTGCGCGCACATTTTGCAAACCGATCCCCGGATCAAACATGAAGTCAATTTGCCCGCCAAGTAAATCTTGCATGGCTGGGGCTGCGCCTTTGTAGGGTACATGGGTGGCGGTTAGGTTCGCTGCTGCCTTCATCATTTCGGCTGCTAAGTGGGGCGAGCTGCCGCTTCCGGGCGTGCCAAAAGAGAGCTTGTCCGGGTTAGCTTTTGCGTAAGCTAAAAATTCGCCTATGGTGTTCGCCGGCACTTTAGTCGGGTGCGTTTCTAAAAAAACCAACACGCGCGCCGCCGCCGCCACCGGTGTGAGGTCTTTCACCGGATCGTAGGGCATTCTGGCGTAGAGATGGGGATTGATTGATACCGTGCCGCCGGAGCTCATGAGTAGCGTGTAACCATCCGCTGCGGACTTCGCAACCGCATCCGCGCCGATATTGCCGTTCGCACCCGCGCGATTTTCTACAACTACCGGCTGCCCCATTGCCTCGGCCAAGGGCGCTGAAACCGCGCGTGCAATTTGATCCGCTGCGCCCCCTGGCGGAAAACTTACTACCACTTTGATGGGCCTAACGGGATACGCTTGTGCGAGCACCGCCACACTCGCACTGCCAAATGCAACGGCCGCAATCATGGCGGTAGCGAAACCAAATGAATTTGCCTTCGAAGGAAACTGAATAAATCGAAACATAAAACGCTCTCCTTTTTGAACCTCGAATTTAATGTGTTTTGGAAACGGTTGCGCGCGCGGTGTTGCGCACGAAACGAATCGGTTGGGCTTTTACCGGACGCGCCGGTGCGCCGTGTTTCACTAGTGTGGTGTCTAGCGCGGTTCCAGCTTCATCGCTAAGCGCGGCGGTGCGCGCTGCCGCAATCGCAGCAGCGGCGGCGCGCGCATCGGCGATTGGAGCTAGATGGTTCAACATGTGCAGCAAGGTATCCTTGCCACGCTCGTTGGTACTGCCGTAGCCTTTTATGAGTCGGCCACATAACGCCAGTTCATGCCCAAGAGCCCAATCGCGCTGCAAACCCACAACCACGCCTTCGAGCCATTTATCAATCAGCGCTTGCTCTGCCGCGAAACGCGAGCCACGCACGCGCAACCACTTCAAGCTTGCAAGCCCGCGCAAGGCAAGCATGCCCGCTACAGAATGCGAACCGACTTTCAGCGGCAACGCCCAGGGCGATTTCCCGCGCATTACGCGGGCCCGATCCCAGGCCGTGAGCTTCGTTGCGAGCGAGGGCGGCAAGAGCGCGGCAAATTCCGGCACGCCGGGCTTGAAGTGATCAAAAATTTTCAGCACCTCATCGTGCTTGGCTTTCACCTCGCCCGACACCCGCGACCAACGGCTGCTTCGGCTCTTTAAATCGGCCACCCGCACAATATCGTCAAACGCCATCCACAGCGCAAGCCACCGAGCCATTTCGCGTGTGGTCGCGTAGTCTTGCGCCGCAGCAGGATCCCCCACCTTTTCGCTCTGGAGCACCTTTTCAAGGCGAACGAGATAGCGCTCGGCGTAGTCGCTGCCTTGGTACTCCAGCATACGGACGTAGCCTAGCGCGAGCAGTGTATGCACGGACGCAGGAAACCGCGCGGCGACGGCTGCGGGCAACACCACAGACCCAGTCGTTGCAACGGATTCGGCGTTCACCTTTTCAACTTCAGATTTACGCACCACTTCAAAGGCCCTAGTAAATCCGCGCAAACTCGCAGCACTCGTCGGG